>CAJUJZ010000007.1:14556-39968 GCA_910586745.1 uncultured Mucispirillum sp.
TTTTTTTGATTCCTCCCGACTTGGTCGGAAAAAAGTGTCCTCGTAAAAATCACTCCCCAGCCACTTTTTTTGATTCCTCCCGACTTGGTCGGAAAAAAGTGTCCTCGTAAAAATCACTCGCCCCTGCTATTACTGACTTCATAACTTACAGCATTACGCATATCACCAGTATCAACAAGTGGTGTGCTTCTGCCGCCTTTCATTTTTATAGTGTATGGGTGGTTTGGCACAAAACCGCCTTTTGATATACTCTGCTGAATATCTGAACGCATAAGCTGACCTGTTTTTTTTAGCACTTTCTCTACTACATTTTTATCTGTAATACCCATAGTTTTAAGTTGAGATTTAATGCTTTCTGCCCATGTATCAGTATTATCACTTATTGCATTTCTAAAAAAAGGGCGGGCAGGAATATGAACTTTCTTTTTGCTGCTTTTAGTGCCATACTCATTCCAGTATGCGATTTCTGCTATGCTTGGACCTTCGCTGGTAGTTTGAGCACCTTCTAATATACCAACTTTTAATGACTTATTAGCAGCGTATAAATGTCGTAATACTCCGTCTAACTTTTCTTCATCAAATTTAAGTTCTAGACTTCCTTTTTTTAAATGCAATTTAAATACTCCTACAAATAGATTCTTCGCTCTGCTCAGAATGACATATTATGTGCCTAATGCAATTTCATACCTTTTATAAATATCCCACCCAGTTTGTATTTTTGCACCATCTGCCAATACATATATCCACACTGGGTTTGAGTAAATTATTAAACAGCAACAAAAAAACATCATATTTTTTTATTGACACACTTCGCAAAATGTGATTTTGCTTCGTTTACTATATACGGCACATCCTGTGCCTATGGTTTACTCATCCCGTGCTAATGATTTTTCCTGCCATTAATAAATATTCCACCCAATTTATACTTTTGCACCATTTGCCAGTAAGAATAACCGCACTGGGTTTGAGCAAACCATGCAGCACCTTTTTTCTGCTCCACATAAAAACTTGCAGATACTGAACCTTCTGTGGCACTTGTAATGCTGCCAACCTGTCCAGATGTAGCAAGTGTTGCAATATGGCAGGTAAGCAGGTATAGTAATATCTGCCTGTCATATACTTGCCTATCTGGATTGTAAGGAATAAGCGAGCTTTCTTTATTTGAGCAAATAAGCGTAGCTTCATCAAAGCAGTTTTGCAAAAAAGCATCGCTGTATTTATCAGGATTTGCAAACTGTGGTCGCTGCTGCCTGAATAATGCAGGGTCAAATATTACCATTTTCACTCCTTCATAAATTGGAATAAATCCAATTTATTCACTCGTTTATTTTTATTAAAATTTTCGTCCGTGAAAATTTTAAACCACGAAAACCCCGAGCGAGTCGGTTGTTTTCTTACACAAGTGGGCTTTTGTCCTAAAAGCCTATGTGTCTTTTTTATAAACTTTTACTTTCTGCAGGTCTTTTATACTTGTGTTTTCACCTACTTCTACAGGCTCCATGCCAGACTTGATTTCATCATGCTCATTACTTTGCCGTGCAGCTGATGCTTTATCGTTTGATGCAAATATCAATCCGTTTTTAAACACATTCATTGTAGAGTAAGTTTTTTTGATATGCTCCCAATCCTGCCTGTCTATAACTGTCATACCAAACCCACCATCAGGCAAAATGCCGCTTTTTAACCCTTTTAAATTGGCAGCATTACCCTTAATAATTACATATCTGTTATTAGGTAAATTGAATTTGATACCCTGCGGATGCTTTAAACATACTATTACTTTATCATTTTTAGGCTCTATACCATGAATGGCAGGTGCTTCCTGCTTTGCAGGCTCTTTTACTTCTGTATCATTTACAACACTGATTTCTGCCTGCTCTGCTGTTTCTTCCAAAACAGCAGCAGCTGTGGTTGTTTCATTACTTTTTTCTATATTCTCTTTTCTATTACCCATGTTTTCCTCTTTAATTTATTGTGTTATAAAAACTACCGACCTGAGCGGGAGTTTTTATTCTTTATGATAAGCAGTAATGGTGAATTGCTGCTTATCGGCATTATTAATAATTAACTATTACTGCAAGCCTAATTAAAAATGTTTACATTTTTAATTACTGCTATATTCCTGTCATTACTGCAATGCCTGATGGCTGCTTAATAATAGAGCCATAGGTAGAAAATGCTATTTTTTGTTTCTGACCAGACATTTCACGCACAAGTGGAAAAACTCTAAACTTCTCACCAAATGCAGCTTCTGCAACCTGTTCACCATCTATCTCTTCCACACTCATTATCATTTGAGAATCACCATTGCTTTCTTCAAGCTCTGGAAGCACTATAATTTCAATACCACCCACAAAATACTTGTTCAGCATATCCATTACAGATATATTATACTGAGTAGCTTTGCCAAGCTCTACATTGCAGGAAGGGGATAATGCCAGCTTGATTTTATAATTTGCTGTAATATTCTTGTTTTGATTAACAAGTTCTGCAAATAAAGTAAGAATATCATTATATATTGCAAGAGTATCTTTTGTACTCCATTTAATGCCGCCGTCTGTGCCAGTTGGACTTGCAGCAATAGCAGCATTTAAGTTTGGGTCATTTAAATACCCGTAAACTTCCATACCTTTCACGCCATACAAATAAAAATAGTTGCTTGCAATAGAAACAGTAAGTGCTGCTGCACGCTGTTTATCAGCTATATAGTTAATTTTAGCTTCAGCAAGCAGCTCTTCTTCAAAATCACCATATTCTATAACTGTTTGAAATTTCGCCTGCTCTCTGCGTGGAAAGTTATAGTTTACATCGCTTCTGCCATTTGGGCTGAAATCTCCATAAGGGGCAATGTAACCTAAACCTTCTGCAACTCTAAATATGTAAGTTGAAGTAGTCCAGCTGCCAGCTTTTACTTCTCTTGCAAGTTTTGTAGCATTTCGCGGGTCAAACAGCACATTGGTTACTGCTGTATCAATATAGCTGGTTAGAACAGCAGGAACAGCTATATTTGGACTAGTCTGCATTGCTGCGTCTTGTGCTAAAATTAAAAGTTCCTGAATATTCTGCTTATTACGAACATATGCACCTAATGCACCTGAGCCGCTTAAGCCATAATCACATAAATCTTTTTGTTCTATCATAATAATTAACCTCGTTTTGAAATTATAATTATATCCTGAGCAGCTCCACCTTTTGAAACAACCCACTCTGTTTCAACAGCTCCCTCTACTGTGCTGCCAGCTGCTGCTGTAGATACTTCACCAGTTGATAAGTCTGCAAACACTTTCTGACCTGCTGATGCTTCTGTTTTGGTCTGCATAAACCAATCACCAGTTTCTGCAACCATTACTCCCTGACCAGCTGGTATCAGCATAGATGCTTCTTCATCATAGTTAAGATATGTCTGGATACTTTCTGCTGATACTATACCAGCTGGTAAGCCTGTGCCTGTATTTAAATATGTATCAGGATTATATACTTCACTGTTATTCTCTCCTGCTGTCTTCCATGCAAACCTGCCAGCTGTCACACCGTTTTCTCCTGCAACAGGCTGATATGGTGCATAACTAACAGGGTTATCTGTGGCTTTTGAACCAGCTCTGCCTAATGCCTGATACTGTCTTGAATTTTTTGGAAAACCCATTATTCACTCCTTTATAAATTTGAAAATAAATTCAAATTTATTCACTCGTTTATTTTTATTAAAAAATTTGTCCATAAATTTTTTAAAACACGGATTTTCGGGCAAAGCCCTTAATCCTTACGCAAGCGATGAGACATCCTGTCTCATTATTCACTCCTTTATAAATTTGAAAATAAATTCAAATTTATTCACTCGTTTATTTTTATTAAAAAATTTGTCCATAAATTTTTTAAAACACGGATTTTCGGGCAAAGCCCTTAATCCTTACGCAAGCGATGAGACATCCTGTCTCATTATTCACTCCTTTATAAATTTGAAATAAATTCAAATTTATTCACTCGTTTATTAATTTTTATTTAAAAACTTTAATATTTTTCTTAAATGCACTATTTTCTTCTTTACTGTCCATTGCTGTAACAGGTGTGCCGTAATGCTGTGCAGTTTTATTTTTTATAATGGACTTATAAAGAGACTGATATGCAGACTTATCTACACCTGCAAAATCAGCTCCTTCTCTTTTTAATGCTTCTTTATAGATGTCTGATGCACTGTCATATGCCAGTGGATTCACAGATACAGTCTTTTTAACATCAGCAGCTGCATTATATAATGATTTCATATGTTCCACTGCACGGGCAGAGCCTCGCTCTTCTGCCTGCTTAATTGCACTATCAAAAGCAGCTTTTGTTATAATAGCTTTATCGCTTGCAGCTTCAGCTTTTTTCATACCTTTGCTTTCATGCTCGCTGTCAAGTTTTTTTCTTTCTGCATTGCTGCGGATAAGCTCTTCACCATATTTAACACCTTCTGCAAAGGCTTTCTGCTCTGCTTCATTTTCGCTGTCACAGCCAGCAGTATCCATTGCTTTTTTCATACCTTCGCTTTCATGTTCGCTGTCAAGTTTTTTTCTTTCTGCATTGTTACGGATAAGCTCTTCACCGTATTTTACGCCTTCTGCAAAGGCTTTCTGCTCCACTTCATTTTCGCTGTCACAGCCCGCTTTTTCCATTGCATCTTTATAGTTATCATCACTATCTGCTGCATGGGCTGGTTCATTCTTTTCTTCGTCCAAAAAACCTTGAAAGGCACTGTTTAATGCTTCAAATGCTTTTTTTAATTCTTCAACATTTTTTGCCATCTTTTTTTCTCCTTTTGTCTGGAATGGGGAAATTCCGTTTTCCCCCTTTCCACCTTCCCCCTTCGGCAAGGTGTCGCTGCGAACTTGTGTGAAAGTTCTTCGCTCCAGTTTATTATTTTCTTTTAAAGTCCCGCCCAGAGAATCATATACAAGCACATCGCTTCCTGCTCTGCCTTCAGCAACTAATGCAATATGGTTAGCCTGTATTTCTGTCATGATAAAGTCGTATTTCTCACCATTAAATGAACCGCTTTCAAATACCGGCTTATATCTGTAACTTGCAGAAAGCTCTCTTTGCTTATTACTTTCAATAAGCTCTATTGCTTTACTGTCTGTTATAATCAAAGCATTCATTATATAGGGTGATTCCCATTTGGCTGATGTGCCAGTGTAACCAATGCGCTCTTCTTTTAATGGGCGTTCTGCACTGTCTAGCTTATGCTCATCAAGCACTGGTATGCCGTTAAATGTGTTTAATGCTTTTTGAAGCTCGCTTCCCGCTCTATACCCATTATATATTTTTTCAGGGTCAAGACCTAATATATCCCAGCCCGGTATCTCTCTGCCACGATACGGATTTACTGTCTCTTTTGTTAATGGGCTTATTTCAACATGCAAATAGCCGTTAATATCCTTGTGTCTTCTGGAAGGGGCTTCAAACGCCAGCCCCTTTCCAACTTCCCCGCTTTTAAGGTGTCGCTCCGCAAAAGTGTGATTTTGCTCTGCTCCGTTCATTTATTACTCCATATTATCCTTTTCTATTCGTTTAAGTTGTAATTCTCTAATCTCTGGTATTATTGGCTCACTAGTGCAGCCACAGTTTATTTCCTGTCCCGGAAATATATGCAGCCTCTTATCTTTAAACCATAAGCCTTTATTTATATCATACACTTTATTATTAGCTTCTACATGTGTATGTCTTGGCTCTTTACTTCCCGGATTATGCTTCCATATCGCTTCTTTTATACCCAGCTCTTCATATTCAATATGGGTTATAATTGATGTCGCTTTATTATTCTGGTCTCTTGCTATAAGCATTGCCCTATCTTTGCTTACTTTATATCTCTTTGCTATCTGCTCAGATAAATATGCTAAATCTCTGCCACGAGTTATACTTTCCATTGTTATTGTTATAAGCTCATCAAAATACTTGTTTTCTATGCTTTTTATTAAGTTTATATTTTCAAGCATCAGTGCTTTTAATTTATCATGAGCATGTCGTGATAATTTTAAGTTAGTAGTCCAGCCCGCCTTTTTTAAAAGTGCTTTTAAATTATTAGTGCTGTGGGCTGTTGATTTCTTCACAAAATCTTTAGCAATATCTTTTGATACATCATCAAAACGCTTACGCCAGCGTCTCATCAGTTTCTTTAATTCATCTTCAATATCAGAGCTTGCACTATCAAAAGCTAAACTGGTGGGGCACTCGGTCGCCGTTCCTAATCCCTTGCTCCCCCTTGCTTTAAAGTGTCGCTCCGCCGATACACGCTCGGCTTTACTCCAACTTTTAATATCACTGGCAATAATTTCTTTTTCATTTTCTTTATATCTGGCACCAAGCCACCATTTTACTGATGCATTCATTTCATCTATTAAACTCATCAGTTTTTTATAATACCATTCCTTAATAGCTGCTGATGCTCTAACTCTTCCATTTACTCGCATATAATCCCTGTGTGTCATTCTGAACGCCTGCAAAAGCAGGCAGTGAAGAATCTTATCTCTTTTCAATTTCAATAGCTTTAGATTCTTCGCCAAAGGCTCAGAATGACATTTTTTAAAATTTACCTTTTAAGCGGTTTTGTTTTTTAAAATGATTAATCATACCTAACCACACTAAACTTTTAAAAATAAACAAAATTAAACAATAAAATTCATAATAAAAAATACATCCCTGTATTTTTTATTTAACGCAATCACGGAATAAATCCGTTTGATTGCTCTCGCAAGCGAAAACACATCCTATGTTTTTATAAAAACAGGGTATATCTTTTATATACTCACTTGACTTTTTAAAATGTTTTCTGCATATTAAACATATAAGTTAAGGTAACGGCTGAGATATACAGCGTCGACAGCCGCCAATTATTTTTAATAGTTGTTGCGATGAAGGGGTCGCTGTCCTTCTGCCTTAACTCTTAATTTTGTTATCTATTCTTTCTTTTCTGTTTACTCCATCATCAGATATATAATGATAATTCACTATCTCATAGTTTTCTTTGGCATCAGATAATTCTAAAAGCACTATACTATTTTTATCATCTTTTAATCTTGTTATAAAATTATGATATGCTGGCTTTTCTTTATTAGCTTTTAGTACAACCTCAGGTTTATATAACGAGTTTCCTATTATCTCACGAGCCATATCATCTGTAATATCTGGATGGTTTACTTTATTCTTTTCTATTATATTCTTTTTAAGAACTACTGGTTTATCTTCAAACCCATATTTCTCTAATGTTTCTTTATTTAGATTAGGCAGTGTATTATCTTTTGAAAAATCAATCTTATTTAAACTGTCTATTTTTGTTTGTATATCATCATTATTATTTTTTTCACTGCCACTATTGCTTTTAAACCTGCCGTTTTCATCTCTTTCATGTTTTGCTTCATCATATTCATCAAATGCACCAAACAACTCTTCAGGACTGCCCATATCCACAGGCTCTGGCACTGCATCTATATCTATACTGTTAAAGCCACTTCTTTCATCTTGTGCTAATGCTTTCCTTGCTTCTTCTGGGCTTATTATTCCGGCAGTGGTAAGCTGAACATAAGTATCTGCCTTAATCTTATTATTATTTATTTCTTTTGTTTCATCATTTGATGACTGGATTTTAAATACAAAATCTATTTTTTCATCTACTTCACCAAATAAATCATACTGGATAAGCTCTAATAACCTTTTTAAAGGTTTTCTGAATTGTTTTTCACACTGACTTAATACATATTCATTCCAGTTGTTTTCATCACTCTCCCCTGTAGAATTCATGCCACCCGGGCTAATACCTAAAAACTTTGTTAAAGGCTGCCTGAACATTATCGGCATAAGCTCTAAACTAAGCCTGACAATCTCTGTAATACCAGTTATACCAGTAGTTACTGTTACTATATCTTCATCTTCCTTATCTATTATAAGGACACTGTCGTTGTCCCTAAAATCCGCCAAAACTTTTACACGGCTATACAACTCTTCCGGGTTGCCGTTGTATAATGCACTGCCCATATCTGTTTTAAATACAAGCAGGCTGAATTTATGCAAAAGTCGTGAAGCTGCCTCCCTGTCTTTTATAAAATGGCTTACGCTGTCTGCTGCAATCTGGGCAGAGGATATGCCGTAAAAATTATAAGCTGGCTTTAAAAGCATACTTAATTCTTCGCTTGATAAATATAAAAGCCGTGATATATGCACTTCTCTTCCTAAAACAAACCATGTCTCTGGCTTAAAATAGTTATCAGACAGCGGGTTAGTGCTGTTATACCTGCCCGGATATGTATTTATTGGCTCTATAAGAGTAAAACCTTTTATTGAATGGTTTAGGCTTTTTTCATCAAGAGCTGAAAGTAAATCATCTTCGCCAGTATCTATGTATATCAAACAGCCGCCAAAATAGCCGTTTAATGCTGCCGCCTTATTAAAAAGCTCTTTTATTTGAAACTTGTTTAAAAACTCATTTATTCTATTAATTTTATCATCATTATTATCTTCTGTATCTGCTGTTCTTATAAGTTCTATAAACTTTGCAGTCATCTCATCTGCAAGACCTTCCACACCAGCTCTTATAAAGCCGTTTTGCTGCAAACCTGAAAGGTATGCGTAACCTAAAAACTGCGGGTATGCATCTATGCCTCCACTTGCTACCATATTTCGGACAGTATTAAAATGACCAGAATGCTCTAATGCACTATCCATTGCCAGCTTTACTTCTCTGCCTGCATTAGTTAAAGGCACACCGTATCTACTTTTTACAGCTGCAAGTTCACTGTTGCGGGATAATATATTTCTTAATCCCTGCCAGCTTATTCTTAAACCGCTTTTATTTTCCTGCTTCTGTTCAAAACCTATCATTATCTATCCTTATAATAGAAAAATAAGATTTTAATTTCAGACAAGACGGCTTAAAAATCAGACAAAGGCGTTTACATAATAGTAAATAACTGCAGTCTGATTTTTAAACAACACAGTATGAAATTAAAATATATTTTTTTTAATCTTTTTTGTTAGTGCATATCTTAACGCATCTATACAGTGGTTATCTTTATCTACTGGCACAGGAAGTATTTCATTTGTGTTCCTGTCCTGTTTCCAGCTGTATCTTTCAAACTCATTTATAGTGTTTATGCAGTCAGGGTGGATATAAACCTTATAAAAATTGCGTATATATGAAATACCCTGTTCAACAGAGCCCTGCCATTTATCACATTTTCTTATATTGTAACCCCTGCGTCTTAAATACTTAATAATATCAGGGCGGGCAGCATCTCCATAAACAGGCCATCTGTTGGCAGTCTCTATTCTACTGAAAAAGCGGGGCAAATCATCAAGCTCCACATGCTTTTCATAACACTCTTTATCTATATACAAACAGCCATCTTCTATAAAACATCTTATTAGAGTAGTTGGGTCTTCTGCATATCCCCAGTCCGCCCCATGATAAAATCTTGCACTGCTTGGTGTTTCAAACTCTTTCACTTCAAATATATTTTTAAAAATTTGTGCATCACTTATTTTTCTCAGGTTCCCAAGCCATATCCATTTATAGTCATCAGGGTTTCTTTTTTCACATTCTGCTCGCTCTTTTTCCAAATCAGCAGGGAAAAAAGGGTTGTCAATATAATTAACCTTTTGAATCCATAAATGCTCTGATGTGTTTACTATAAAGTCCTGCCACACAGGGTCTTCATCTCGCTCTGGGTTAAATGTTATAATTATCTCACTGTTTTTTGCTCTAATTGTAGGTCGCAATATATCTAAACTTTTACGGCTTACACTCTGAGCTTCTTCCACCCAGCATTTTGTTATTCCCTCAATAGACTTTATGCTGTCTATATTCATTCTAAGGCCTGCAAATATAAACTCACTGCCTGATACATTCGTTATTTTATTTTCAGTAACAGTAAAATACTTATCCAGCCCTAGAGAATTTATTTTACTTACTAATACTGCATGAACACTTTCTTTTATACTCCGCTGTATTTCACGAGTGCACAGCACCTTTTCTTTATTTAGCAGGCTTTTTACTATTAAATATTCTGCTACTTGATGGGTCTTGCCGCTGCCCCTGCCGCCATAAAGAACTTTAAAACGACAATTTTCTTTCCAGAGTCCCATAAATATTTTGGGACAGTTTATATCTATGTGGCGTTTAGGCTTCATTTACACACTCTTAAAATTGAATTGAACTGCTTCTTTATCTTCTTCACTTAATTTTTCAAGCATATCTTTTTTTATCCTGCTCGTAATATCTGCTATCTGTTTGGCATTATTTACAAGACTGTTGATTTTTGCAGTATCCACTTCATCTATTGCCTGAGCATCTATATATGTCATAATTTTATTATGAACTCGCACTAAATCATCAAGCACCTGCTTAATTTGCGATTCTGTTTCCTGCTCTTTTAAATCAAGGCTGTCTGCTCTTTCCACCCAGCCATATTTCTCACACCAGCGGGAAAGGGTGGTGCGGGTAGCGGAGCAGTAGTCTTCCTTTTTTATCTGCCGTGCTGATGCAGAAAAATCACGGTTATTTTTTCGCCAAACTTGAAAACAATACTCTCTTACTTCAGCTCCACTTTCCATATATTTAATCCTTCATCTTGTTTTCTATATAATTAAGACGCTTATTATTATCGCCTGTAATATTTTTTACATCCTGCAAATCGTCTTTCAAATCATCTACATCACGGCGGACATCATTTAACATCTCACGCATAAGATGTGTATTCTCTGACATCTCTTTTTGAATAACCAAAAATTCTGGCACAAACCTATGGATTAATCTGTAAAAAAATACAATAATGATGATGCCAAATAACTGACCTGCACCAAGAAGAACTGTAAGGGTTACACCAGACGATGTGGATAATGCTTTAATTATTTCTGCTTCCATAAAAACTCCTTATTATTATTTCCATTTTACACCTAAACTTATGTCATTCTGAGGGCTTTATGCCCGAAGAAATTTATTTAAATTTTTATTCAAAAAATCGTCCTTGATTTTTTGAAGCCACGCATAGTCAAAATAAATTTGTCTATGCTTACTAAAGTGCTTTTGTCCTAAAAGCCTTTGTCATTCTGAGGCGAAGCCGAAGAATCTGAACTCTTAAAACATCTAATACTTGCTTCTAAACTCTTTATATACGCCACTAAATCTGCAATATTTATCATTAATACTGCCACATTCTTTTCACTTCCTATATGGGCATTCTTATCAAGTGCAGTAAGCTCCACCCGTGCAGGCACTCCACACTGCCTATTTTTTACTATCACCTGCGAATGCTGTGAACATGCCCCAGTAATCATTAATATAATTAATAGCAATACCACTTTTTTCATAACTTATTACCCCTTTATTTAATGCAGTGGGTGTTTTTATACCCACTGCATTATGTAAATCAGGAGGGTTTATATGCAGAAGGTCTACTACATCCTTTCTTGCCTGTATTCTTTCATTACATATATGTTCAGCTTCCTGTATCTGTTCTTTCAATAATGCAATATTTTTATCTATCTCACCTATTGCAGCATCTCTTAATGCGATTTGCTCTTTTAATACTGCATTAGCTTTTTGCAGTGCCTTATTATTAGCACTATATACCGCCAATAATACAGAAAGCACTACCAAAACAGCAAAAAGAAACAGTATAATATATTTACTTAATACATTTATATTCATAACATACCTTGTCATTCTGAGGCGAAGCCGAAGAATCTATTTTTACTTAATCAGCTTCTATTTCTGCTTTTATTGCTTTAATTTCATTACGCACTTCTTTAAAGCGGGATTTGTCATCATCTGATGCAATCTCTGCTAAAATATCCTGAGAAAGCTCATTACTTTCTTTTTCAAGGGCAGCAAGACGCACTACGCGTTCATCAACTGGTGCAGTTTCAATTACTGGCTCTACATAGTCAGAAACTTCTTCCGGGTATGCAGCAGCATATTTTTCCACAAACTCATACTCTTCTTTAAATTCATCTGTATTCGGCAGATGATAGGGATAGCCGTTTTTTTCTAAAACAAAACTGCCGTCTGCTTTTTTCTGAATGTTTTTATAAACAAGCATTATTTTTCCTCCTGCACTAATTCAAAATGTGGGTAGTCTGTAAGTCCTTTAAAGTTTTTACCCCATTTGATTTTTATGCTTAATTCATCAGCTTTTTTCATAACAGCTTCGCCCAGCCTTTCAAAAGCTGGTATATCATTCCAGTCAAGGGGAAGCGGCACTACATCCACCGCCAGCGAAGGCTTAAAGTTATGCTTGGACTGCCCAAATTTTGCCTTACTTTTACCTGCCATATATGCTTTTTCCTGCTCATATCTGCCACGAAACCCACATATAACGGCACATTTTTCAGTTTCAGCAACTGCTTCAATAAGTTTTATTAAATCACTGTGGCAGGTATTTAATTTCTGCCGACTTGTTTTTGATAACGACATATATAATCACCCATCATCACTATGTCATTCTGAGCCTGCATAGCAGGCGAAGAATCTTATTAAATTTTTATTCAAAAAATCGTCCTTGATTTTTTGAAACCACGCATAGTCAAAATAAATTTGTCTATGCTTACTAAAGTGCTTTTGTCCTAAAAGCCTTTGTCATTCTGAGTGGGCTTTAGCCCCGAAGAATCTTATTAAATTTTTATTCAAAAAATCGTCCTTGATTTTTTGAAACCACGCATAGTCAAAATAAATTTGTCTATGCTTACTAAAGTGCTTTTGTCCTAAAAGCCTTTGTCATTCTGAGTGGGCTTTAGCCCCGAAGAATCTATCTTTTTTTCTTCCTGCTTCTAATATAAAAAATATGCTTATACAGGTCAAAAAAAAGGCTTGAAAAAAATAGATTTCTTAACTATTTGAAAAAATCTGATTACTTATTGATAAATAAGAACTCTTTTTTAAACTAAATTTAAATTTTTTTGATTTTTTTGTGATTTGTAAAAATTAGAGCGATTTTTTAAATCGGATTTAAAAAAATATACAAAAATATTAGATAAATTCGTTGACTTAATTTTTAATTTATGCTACTATTAAATTATGGAAAGGGAGGCGAGCGTTTTTTTGCGAGGACTGTTTTTCCCGACCAAATCGGGAGGAAATAGAAAAACAGGCTGGAGGTATCCATGGGCAAAAAAAGAAAGCTCCTTACATGGAAAAGGTTAGCATTACTGACAATAATAGCTGACCTTATAAAATCCATATTGGAGCTCTTTAAAACCTTGGGGGAGTAATCCCCCATCCTTTCCATAATATAAGCATAAAAAAGGAGTTTGTCAATATGAAAGAAGAAAAAGAAAAAACAAGACCAATAGATATTGCTATCTTTATATTAGTTTTAGCTAACTTAATTGTAGATTTTATTAAGTAATGGTGTCTTATGGTTAAAAATATAAAGGGAGCTGGCAGAAAGAAAAATACAACTCCTAAGTTTCACCATAATATAGCTTTTACTAATGACGACTGGCAGATGATAAAAACATCTTCTAAATCAGAAAGAAAAGTAGCTGATTTCATAGTAGAAGCAGTTAAATTTTATAATGAGTATAGAGATAAAATTTAACAGGCTTAAGACGAGCCGTCGCTTGCGAAAGCCCTGCAAAACTTATTTATTAAAATAGTTATTAGATTTAAAATTTATATCATTTTTTATATATTTACCTATTTCATTATAGATTTTATTTATAATATCTTTTTTTATAACTATATCATAACCATTATAAGTTAATGCACCAGCTTCTGTGCTTATATAGTGTCTTGGAATTTCAATAATAACACTATTATTCTTTGATTTTACAGCACTTCTTGTTGGGTTACCCCTATTAAATGGCATATATGTGCCATCAAAAGATGGATATAATACACAACTATCAGTTATGTATTCTTCTTTTTTTGATTTACTTTTTCCTGCATATTCTATTGATGTGAAACATGTAACACTATCTGCATCCCATTTACCTTCACGGATAAATGGAATTGTGATTTTATGCGACATATCTATAATTTCTAATTGCATGCTATTATAATTTTTATCTAATATTATATATGATTTTATTTTGTTATTTTCATATAAACTATATTTACCATTATTTTTAATCTCTAATGTTGTTAATAAGCCTATATAATCACAAGCACTATGGTAGCCATCTAAACACCAAGAATGTAGTTTATTATAAATTTCATCAGCTTTTTTGCGATTATCATTTGCCATATAATATTCTAATGTTCTAAAACAGGCATTAAAATTACCAATTTCATTACACATAAACATATTAATATTATCAGCTTTTGTTTTATCTGCTTTTTTTATATCTTCAATCATTTCGTCTAAATCATCAATATCTTTTTCTGATAAATTTTTATTTAAACCCTTATCGTAAAGCGATATTAAATATTGAACTCTTGCTTGTTTTTCTGCTTCTTCTCTTTGTGCCTGTTTTTTTTTTAAATCTTCTATCATCTGTTGTTGCTTCTCTTTTTCTGTTCGTTTTACTTCTTGCTCTTTTTGGTGCTTTTCCACAAAAACAGATGAAAAAAGACTACCACAACCGCTAATAAATAAAATAGCTACTAATAAAAAAATTTTTCTCATATTTTGCTCCATTATCCTATATTTTTACTATGATTTACAATCATTTCTTTATTATTCTGCTTTTCAAGTATTTTTTGAGCTTCCTGCTCTACTTTTTTAATATCATCATCAGAAAGTTTATCCAGTGTAGTAATTAACCACTGGTATTTGCTGTCATCTTTTTTCTCTTCTAAAAACATACTTCCATTGCCGTTAATAAGCCAATCACTGTTTATATTAAATTTTTCTTGAAGAAGTAAAATAATATCAAGAGTAATATTTGAGTCATTAGCTTCATAATATTGTATTGCTCTCAATTTTTTACCTAGCTGCTCGCCAAATTCAGATTGTGTAAAATTTAATTTTTTTCTAACTTCCTTAAATCGTTGATGTATAGACATATTTTTTATCCTTTTTTAAAATATGCAAAAATATTGCATATTTTTCTTGACTACGCAAAATTTTTGCGTATATTATATTTATCAAGTTTAATAAAGCCTGTTAGTTAGTAAATATTAAGGCTTATAAATAAGTCTTAATATACTATAAAAGGCTTTATTTTACAAGAAAAATAATATTTTTGGAGGTAATTTTTTATGAATTTAGAGCAAAAAAGTAAAATCATTCAAGCTCTAGTTTTAAAAGGCATTACTCAAAAAGCACTTGCCAGTGATATTGGTGTTTCCACCCAGTTTTTAGGGGAAGTAATATCAGGCAAAAGCAGGAGTCACCGAGTAGAGCAGGAAATAACAAAAGTAACAGGGTATGAATTTCCAACACCACAAAGAGTTCCACGCACATTAAGTGCAGCAAATAATTAAGGGGGTAAAATTATGGAATTAGAATTTGAAGCGGATATTTATGAAAGCATATTTAAAGAAGAACCAGTGCAGGTTTTGAACGCTGGCAAAATCTACTGTGCTTGCGAAGACAGCCCAATGGTGATGTTTAGAAAGTTAGATGTAGAAGACTGGAATATTATGCCTAAAAAAGAGTTTTTAAAAAAATACCGCAAAGTATCTAATGATTATGATTAAAATTACTTTATAGTGTTTAAATACAGCATAGGAGCATAACATGGTATTAGTAATTGAAGACACAGACTACCAAGTGAAAGATTATGAATATAATAATAACTGGATAGTTTACAATCCAGAAGAAAGTGAGGACTAACATGGCATTAATATTTGAAACAGAAAAATACAGAAATAAAGATATTGTAATCACTCTTTTAAAAATAAATGCAGTTGATGAAGATTACAAAGAGCCAGCATATATTTACAAAACAGATGATTTATATGCAGGCTGGCAGGTATCTTTAAATGAAAACTTTTTAGATGAGTATGAAAAAGTGGAGGAGGTATAATGGCAAATAAATTTCAATACCTGTATTTTAAAAAAATTTTATCAGTTATTAAAAGCTGCATCAAATAATCATGTGTTAAAAAAATCATCAGATTATATGAAAGTATCTTTTTTTACTCACTCTGCTAGAACACATTGGCTTTTAAGCATTTCAGGGCTGCCAGACAATATTAAACATGGTAATATGATTATATGGACTCATGGTCTAAAAAATGCACCAGAAGAAGTTAAAAAAATTATTAGAGAAATGCCCGCTTATCCACATTCAGACTGTGTATATAAGTATGACAACACTATTATTGTAAAGTTAAGTGAGTATAATGCAAAATTAAGTGAGTAAACAAATATAAAGTATAAATACTATTTATTATCTTTATATTTTTCAAGTATTTTTTTGCAAACATGGTCAGGCACAAGTTTAGATATATCACCTTTATTATATGCTATATCACGCACTATTGTAGAGCTTAAAAATAAATATCTACTGCCTGGCACCATAAAAATTGTTTCTACATTATTATTTATGCTTCTGTTTGCAAAAGCCATCTGAAACTCATATTCAAAATCTGATACAGCTCTTAAACCGCGGATAATATATGCAGCTTTTTTTGACTGCATATAATCTACTAAAAGCCCATTAAATGATTCTACTATTATACTATCGTTATCTGCAAATACTTCGCTTATCATAGAAACTCTTTCTTCAAGAGAAAATAAATGCTTTTTATTTATATTTTCTGAAACTGCAATATAAAGCTTGTCACAAAATTTTGCTGCTCGCTCTGCTATATCTTTATGACCTAATGTGAAAGGGTCAAATGAGCCGGGGTATACTCCTGTCATGTACTTACTCCTTAATATAACGCAAAAATCTGATTATAGTATCACCATATCTGCGTTCATCAATTATCTCAAATTTATCATAGTTTACAAATTCAGTTTTATAAAATTCTTCATATAATATTATGCCGTCATCTTTTAAAATATTACTGCTGCTGACTGATGCAAGTAATTCATTAGTTTTATACATATTATATGGCGGGTCAAAAATAATTAAATCATACTGCCTGCTTAATGTGTTGCATATTTTTAAATAATCGCCTTTATATACATTATATGTGCCTTTTTCCATTAAAGTTGTATTTATTTTTAGTGAAGTAATATCTTTATCTATAAAATCAATGTGTGCCGCACCTCTGCTGTATGCTTCTATTCCTAATGCTCCAGTACCTGCAAAAGCATCTAATATTTCAGAATAATCCTGCATATCGAATAAAATAGAAAATACTGCAGAACGGAGTTTATCAGTTGTTGGCCGCACTTTTGAGCCTGCTGGCGAATGAAGCTGCCTTCCCTTTAATAAACCGCTTACTATCCTCAAGGTAATTTCTCCTTATTTCTATACATATATCTTTAAAGTCATTTGTTTTTATATCTGGGTATATTTCATAATTTTTACTGTATAATTTTCTACCCATTTTTTTAAAACCTGAATATCGGACTTTACCACCCATATCCATATATAAAAGCATTATAAATGTCTTTACAATATCACCAAAAGATTTATGGTGTGCACCTGCTGCTATCTGACCGTTTTCTGCTGCATCTTCTGGAAGCCCCATGCGTATTACCTGCACATTTTCTGCTGTAAAATGAGAATACATACCCCCTGCTGCTAATATCATATCTGCTAAATCTGCTGCCTTATATTCTCCGCTTAAATATAAGCTGTAAAGTGCAGTATTTTTCAGCACCTGAGTTGGATATATTCTTGCTGTTTTAATATTTTTTTTGGAAAGATGTGCAGCATCATCAATACAGGAATATAAACTCTGCTTATACATTCCAGCCATAAGCTGAACACCGCAGTCCGTAATATTCAATATGTCATCTATTGCTTTTTCTGCCTGCACATTTGTATAAGGCCTGCCATTTACTTCTAATACATTGTTATCAAGGCTTTGTATGCCAAGCTCCACAAGTGATATATTATAGTCTTTTATCTCTGCAAGAGTTTCATTGTTAATTGTATCCGGTCTTGTAGAAAAGCGAATCTTTTTAAATCCATTATCATAAGCAAGCCTGTATAATTTTTCTCTTTCCTGCTTATTTACTGCAGCAAAGTTGCCGCCATAAAATGCAAGCTCATCATAAGATAAGTCATAAGAAAGCCATTTTTTTATCTGATTTTCTGCCAAACTTATAAGGTTATTTTCTGCTTTTACACCACTTATTGCCTGCTGGTCGCAAAATATACATTTGTTACCGCAGGAAGCAAATGGAAGAAAGACTGGCAGGATTTTAGCCATTGTTACTTTGATACTGCTTTAAAGCAAGGGATGCCGCCTGCTTTTCTGCCTCTTTTTTACTTCTGCCCTGACCTTGCATTTTTATTACACCGCATACATCTACTTCCACAAAAAATGTTTTGCTGTGCTCTGGACCTGTTGCAGAAATTAATGTGTATTCAGGTAGTCTGCCAAAATCATGCTGGCATATCTGCTGCAGCTGAGTTTTTGCATCACGAAAAGAGTTGCTTTGCACTGCCTCTATTATAAAGTCTTCAAGTAAATGTAATACTATTGATTTTACTTTGTCATAGCCGCCATCTAAATAAACAGCTGCCATTACAGATTCAAAAATATCAGCTACTATTGCTTTTTTAATATTATCAACACCATTAAACTCACTTTTACCTAATAATATATTGCTGCTTAAATCAATTTTTTTAGATATTTCAAAAAGAGTTGATGAATTTACTATATATGCTCTTAATATTGATAAATCACCCTCTTGAAAATCTGGGTATTTTTTTACAAGATATTCTGTGATTACAAGCTCTACTACCGCATCGCCTAAAAATTCAAGCCTTTCATAGTTGTAATCAAGACTATTATCATGAGCATAAGAAGAATGAGTAAGAGACCGTAAAAGCAGCCCCTTATCATTAAATGTATAATTTATTTTTTCTTCAATATTTGCAATATATGCACTAGATATATTATTCAGCATATTTTTTAAATACTAAAGATGCATTTGTTCCGCCAAAACCAAATGAGTTAGATAAACCATACTCCATTTCATACTTAACAGCTTTATTTGGTGTATAGTTTAAATCACATTTTTCGTCCTGATTGTCAATATTGATTGTAGGTGGAACGATACCTTCATTTACTGCCATCATAGTAATAATACCTTCAACAGCACCAGCTGCACCAAGAAGATGACCAGTCATAGATTTAGTTGAGCTGATTTTTACTGTTTTTGCTGATTCGCCAAATACATCTTTAATAGCCATACTTTCTAATACATCACCTGCTGGAGTAGATGTACCGTGAGTATTAATATAGCCGATTTTATCTGGAGTAATGCCAGCATCTTTTACAGCTGCAGCCATACATCTTCTTGCACCGTTGCCATCACCTGCAGGAAGTGTAATGTGGTATGCATCACTGCTCATGCCATAGCCTACTACTTCGCCTAATATTTTTGCACCTCTTGCTTTTGCATGCTCTAAACTTTCAAGCACAAGCACACCGCCGCCTTCACCTATTAAGAAGCCATCTCTGTCTTTATCAAATGGACGGCTTGCTTTTTCAGGCTCATCGTTGCGTCTTGATAATGCTCTCATATTAGCAAAACCTGCAACAGCAAGTGGAGTAATAGCTGCTTCAGAACCACCAGATACCATAATATCCGCATCGCCTCTTTCAATAATACGGGCAGCATCACCTATAGAGTGAGTACCTGTTGCACAAGCAGTCACTATGCTTATATTTGGTCCTTTTAATGAATATTTAATAGAAACAAGACCGTTTGCAATATTAATAATAGCTCCAGGAATAAAGAATGGAGATACTTTTTTATAACCACCTGCAAGGTAAGCTTCCTGAGTATCTTCAATAACTTTAAAGCCGCCAATACCTGCACCTATGCAGCAGCCTGCTCTGTCATGGTTAAACTGAAAAGTATCAAGACCAGCCTGTTTTACAGCCTCTTCTGCTGCTGCAAGAACATAAAAGCAGAAATAGTCATATTTTTTAATATCTTTTTTATCAACATAATTTTCTGGATTGAAATTTTTAACTTCAGCTGCAATTCTTACTGGAAATGTAGAAGCATCAAATTTTGTAATATGACCAGCTCCGCTTTTACCAGCAATTAAGTTTTCCCAAGTTTCTTTAACTGAATTACCTAATGGTGTTACACACCCCATACCTGTTATAACAACTCTGTGTTTCACGGCTCCTCCAAAATAAAAAAATAAAGAATAAGACTTATATATTACAATTAAAAATTATAATATATAAAGCTTATTTCAAACATACAGACATTATATATAAAAAGGGCGGATATACCGCCCATCACTATTTTGCGTTAGCTTTAATAAAATCAATTGCGTCTTGAACTGTTTTAATTTTAGTAGATTCTTCATCAGGAATTTCAATATCAAACTCGCTTTCAAGTTCCATAATCAGTTGAACTGTATCAAGAGAATCTGCACCTAAATCATCAATAAAAGACGCTTCGTTTGTAACATTAGATACATCATCAACTTTTAATTGCTCTGCAATAATTTCCTTTACTCTTTTTTCAATATCTGCCATTTTATTTCCTCCTCACAGAAATAATATTTTATCCCTTGCGGGTTTATTTTTTTATAAGTACATACCACCGTTTAAGTGTAGTGTCTGACCTGTCATATAATCAGAAAGCGGGCTTGCAAGATAAACTGCTGCATTTGCAATATCTTCAGGGCTGCCTAATGATTTTAATGGAATTTTTTCCATATATGCAGCCTTCACATCATCAGAAAGTGATGCTGTCATATCTGTTTCTATAAATCCTGGAGCAACGGCATTAACTCTAATACCACGAGATGCACATTCTAATGCTGCAGATTTAGTCATACCAATAATGCCTGCTTTTGCAGCAGAATAGTTAAACTGACCCGCATTACCAGCAAACCCTACAACACTTGATATGTTTATAATTTTACCATAACGGTTTTTCATCATACTTTTTACAGCTCTCCTTGTGCATAAGAAAGCTCCTTTTAAGTTGACATCAATAACAGAGTCCCATTCTTCTGTTTTCATACGCATAAGAAGATTATCTTTTGTGATACCTGCATTATTAACTAAAATATCTACAGGTCCAAGGCTTTTTTCAACACCAGAAAACATTTCTTCTACTTCTGGCTCAACATTCACTCTTGCTTTAAATATTTCTGCTTTACCGTCATTTTTTCTAATGAGTTCAGCAACTTCTACAGCAGACGCTTCACTGCTTGAATAGTTAACTGCAACAGCTGCACCATTTTCTGCTAAAGCTAAAGCAATAGCTTTACCTATACCGCGAGATGCACCAGTTACAAGTGCAACTTTATCTTTTAACATATCTTTCATTTTATAATTTTCCTAAATCATCTACAGTTGATATATTTATAGTTTCAACTGTTTTATTAATTTTTTTAATTAAACCTGTTAATACAGAGCCTGCACCTACTTCAATAAACAAAGTGACACCTGATGCTACCATATTTTCAACTGACTGTGTCCATTTAACAGTGCCTGCAACCTGACGAATAAGTGCATTTTTAACTTCTGCACCTGTTTTTTCTACTGCTGCATCAATATTATTCATTATAGGAATATTTAAATCATTTATTGCTGTATTATTTAAATATTCTGCCATAGCATCTTTAGCTGGCTGCATAAGCGAGCAGTGGAATGGAGCAGAAACAGGCAGTGATACAACTCTTTTTGCACCTGCAGTTTTAAGTTCTTCTCCAGCTTGTGCAACAGCATCTGCACTTCCTGCAATAACTACCTGACCAGGACAGTTAAAATTTGCAGGCTCTACTATAAAGCCATTTTTTGAAATACCAGCACATACTTTGCTGACAGTATCTTCATCAAGTCCAAGTACAGCACTCATAGCACCAGCACCAACAGGAACAGCACTTTGCATAAACTTACCTCTGTTATGCACTGCTTTAACAGTTTCTTCAAAAGATAAACCGCCTGCAGCATAAACAGCACTGTATTCGCCTAAAGAATGACCTGCAAAAAAATCTGGCTGCACTTTATCTTTAATAAGCGACCATATAGATGCACTCATTGTTACAAGAGCTGGCTGAGTATTCTGAGTAAGTTTTAAATCATTTTCAGGACCATTAAACATAATATCAGACAGGCCGTAACCTAATGCCTTATCTGCATTTGAGTAAAATTCTTTTACAGTATCAAACTTATCGTAAAAATCTTTACCCATTCCTACAAATTGTGACCCTTGTCCTGGAAATACAACAGCTACTGACATAAGTTTCTCCATTAATATGGCTTACAAGATAAGATATAAATATAATAATTAAGACTAGAAAAAACTAGAATGGTGGCATTATCTGCCGTATAAAGACGAAAATTGTTTCCTATATTGTAAGCGTATTTTTTTATTTCTTATTTAATTTTACAAACAACATTTTTGGCAGATTATCTGCCTTTTTTAAGCCTTATTCTTTTATACATGTTAATATTATACAGTAAAATTTATATAATATCAATAATTCATTTTATTTATAACATTATCAATGATAAATTAATAGTTTAATATACTTGTAAGAGAATCTTTTAAATCTCCAACAATAGCTTCATTCATCTTACTTTCTGCAGCACGCACAGCCACTCTTATACCATTTGCTACTGCTGTGTCATTAGATGAGCCGTGACCTATTACACATATACCTTTAACACCAAGCAGTGGAGCTCCGCCATATTGAGCACCGTCTGTTTTCTTTTTTAAACTTTCAAATGCTTTTTTAGAAAGTAATGCACCTATTTTAGATACAGTAGATGATAACACCTCTTGTTTAAGCATATATGTCATATATTTTGCTACTGACTGGCTTACTTTTAATGCAATATTTCCTGCAAAACCATCACATACTACAACATCAGCTTCGCCTCTAAATAATGCTTTACCCTCTACATTACCAGTAAATTTGATAACATCGGTTTTTTTAAGGATAGGATATACTGCTTTTGTAAGCATATCGCCTTTTCCTTCTTCTTCACCATTACTTAAAAGACCAACTGCTGGACTATCAATATGAAGCACTTTTTTTGCATATGCTGAACCCATAATTGCAAATGTAACTAAATGTTCAGGACGGCAGTCCACATTTGCACCTACATCAAGCATAAAAAAACAGCCTCTCTCGTTTGATGCTGGAAGTATTGTGCCGATAGCAGGGCGTGCAACCCCTTCAAGCAGACCTAATACTACCATTGAAACAGCCATAGCTGCACCGCTGTTGCCAGCTGTAAAAAATCCAGCAGCTTTACCATCTTTTACAAGCTTTAACCCTATATGCATAGATGACCTGCGTTTACCACGGACTATTTCTGATGGATGGTCATCCATAGCAATAAATTCATCAGTATGCATTATCTGTATTTTAGGCTGTTTCTGTTTAGTGCAGGCAGCAAGCTCTTTTTCAATAACAGCTTTGTCGCCAACTAAAATCACTTCCAAATTTTGTGTTTCATTAACAGCCTTTACAGCACCTTTTACAACTTCGCTTGGGGCGTTATCTCCGCCCATAGCATCAACAGCGATAACCATAAACTATACTTCTTTAGTATCAGCCACTACTTTACGGCCTTTATAAGTTCCGCAGCTAGGGCATACAGTATGAGCTTGTTTTAACTCACCACAGTTTTCGCATTTAACACCAAGAAGTGTAGATGGATGATGGTGAGACCTTCTCATACCTACTTTGCTTTTTGTTGTCTTGTGTTTTGGATTAGGCATTGTTGCTCTCCCTGTTTTACCAAAATGGTTATTATTATTTTATATTGTTTACCAAAAATGGTTTATTTACTACTTTAATTTATCAAGTGCAGCCCAGCGTGAATCTGTATTCTTAATACATGTACATTTTTCAGTATTAAGTGATGCACCGCAGCCCTGACATATACCCTTGCAGTCCTCTTTACAAAGCCTTTTTTCAGGAACTAAAAGCAGTGCTTCTTCCCTTAAAAGCTCATGTATATCAAAGTGATCTTTTGGGGTAACATACATACCAGCTTCTTCGTCAGATAAACCTTCTTCCCCATCTGCTTCCATTGGCGGATATTCACCAAGTGGGGAAAGAGTAAGTATTAAATCTTCTTCTATATCTACATTAACAGGCTCTAAGCATCTGTCACAAGGGCATGAAAAGCACAGATTAAGTTTACCAGTAACCACATAAGCATTCCCTGCTTTATCAATGCGACCTGAAAAAGATTTAATATCAAATTTATCATCACCTTCGGCAAATGAAAAGGCTTCATCTATAACAAAGCCGCCATCATGCACCTGCTCATAATATATAATCATCACTAACTCATCATTATATAATCATAAATATTTGCCCGTGATTATAATAAATATAACAATAATCGTCAAGAGAAAAAAGCATATACCATATTTTCTATAAGTTGTAAATAAAAAAATCAGACAGTTATATTTTTACTTCTTAACTAAACATTATAAATAATATAAAAAGATTATTTTTAAATTACAAAAAAATAATCCATTTTTTATTTCAACAATCTCACATGGAGATTTAAAATTTAAGCATATTTTAGCAGTATTATTGTATCGTTCTTGGTGTATTTTAACCGCATTAATTCATCTTTAGAATGAAATATATTTTTTACCATAAATGGAATATACTATTTATTTTATATTCTTTTCTGTAAAAAATGTATTACGACATTATAAAACTTTAATAAAGTGAGCTTTTTTCTTATTTAATATATTATTTTTATAAAATTATCCAATTTTATTATAAGTAAAAAATATATTTTCTCACTTGACACATATTAATATATAGTATAACTATTATACTATATATTAATTAAATATTAATTGTATATAAAATTTATTCTCACTTATAAGGTGATATTATGTTATTACAATTTACTTTTAAAAATTTTAGGTCTTTTAAAGATGAAAATATATTAGATATGCGTGCTGCAAAAGTTACAGAACTTTCTTACCATGTAAGAAAAGCAGGGAAAGAAAAAGTGCTGCCAATTACTGCTGTTTATGGAGCAAATGCCAGTGGAAAATCAAATGTGATTGGAGCTCTTTCTTTTATGGTAATGTGTGTAACTAACTCTGTTATGTTTAGCTCTGAAAATAATAATACTGCATTAAAATTTCCATACACTGATAATGTAAGGTTTAGTTTGATAAATAATAATGATGAAACATATTCTACTTTTGAAACCACATTTATATTACCTAATAAAAAAAGATATTTATATGGATTCAAAATAGATAAAAACGGATTTAAAGACGAATGGTTAAAACTAATAAAAGCAAATAATGAATATAATGATATTATAGTTAGAAAAAATTATAAATTAATAAATTATAAAACTAAGAAAACAAAAATGGAAGTAAATATTAAAACATCAT
>CAJUJZ010000008.1 GCA_910586745.1 uncultured Mucispirillum sp.
GATATATGCAGTTATGTGCAGAATGCAGAAGAATTATTAAATTATGGTTTTTATTTGCAATTATATTTTATGTAACATCAAATGGTTACAATATCCCTGCAGCATTTTTTATGATGCTTGCAAGTATTGCTCTTTTTGTTTCCCTTGGTTTCTGGGCAGCAGTTATAGAAGTTTTTACTATTTTTTTACCTGTAGTAGTTTTGTACTTTATTACTGATAATATTTTTGCTGTATATCTTATACCGCTCACAAATATTCTTTTGATTATTTCTTACAGGACTGGCAGGCTGCCTGCTGTATTTCTTTCCTATGCTTATATTGTTTTCTGGTCATACTTAACTTATGTTTCGTATAGCTCTTTTATAGATTATGCAGTCATTTTTATATGCTTTTTAAATATGCTGCTTCATATGAAAGGACTTTTTATAAAAGCAGAAGAATCTCTTAACTGGTCTTATATTACAGAAATTAATGATGAAACAGCAAATCAAGTATTATCATCACTAAAAGAAGGACTATATGATATAAAAGGTAAGATTACTGCACTGGATAATATAGAAAAAGCAGAAAATAATATTGTTATTTATGCTGAAGCAAAATATGCAGCACTTAATATGTTGTTTATGCATAGGTATATCGTGGCGAGATAATTTTTAATCAAATGATGAGATAAGCAAAAATAAAAATCGTGAAAAAAAGTTAAAATCGTTTTAACTTTTTTAAATTTTAGGATAAGGTGGCAGAAATTTTGCCACCTATTTTTTTATTTAAGGAATGCTTACTACCTCCCCCTCCCCCGAAAAATTTTGCAGCATCTTCTATTCTCTTTTTAGCAACTTCAAAATAATGGTCATCTTTTTCTATACCTATAAATTTTCTGCCAGTATTCATTGCAGCAACACCAGTTGAGCCTGAGCCCATAGTTAAATCACAAACAGTATCGCCTTCATTTGAAAAAGTTTTAATTAAATCTTCAAGTAACTTTACTGGCTTTTGGGTTGGGTGGTATTTATCTTTATCTTTTGCATATTTTAACAGATTTGGTTTATGACCTTTACCATCCCACAAATTAAATATGCTTTTCGTTTTAATATTAGCTTCTTTCTGCATTTCAACTAATTCTTCATAACTTTTGAATCCTTGCATCTTATCAAGTTTAAAACTATTAATTAATGCTTCATAAGTTTTAATTGTGCACAAAGCAAATTGTAACCCGTCATGACATAAAAAGTGTTGCGATTTTGCATGTCCTAGTATGTTATTAATTTCTTTTGTAGTCTTATTAATATAATCTTTACAGCTTTTTGCATAAATTCTTAATGGATTACCATCATATCTATCATGCAGTTTTTTAAACACACATATTTCTTCAATATATGAGCATGGAGCAATTTTAGCCTGTAATGGATTGCCAAAATGCTCTTTTTCCCAATACATTTGATAAATATGCTTTATACCGTCATGTTGTTTTGCCAACAGTCTTGTAGTAAAAGGCTGTTGTGAAAATAATAGCATTTTAGCATTTTTCTTTAATATGCATGCAGCAATTTTAAATATTTCATCTGTGTCTAATGCTTTATCCCAATCATACTTGCCTTTTTTGTATACATTATTATACCTATCAATTCCTTTCATTATTCCATATGGCAAATCAGTAAGAATTAAATCAATGCTGGAATTTTCAATTTTTGACTGTTCTACAAAGCAATCACCATTATAAATTTTAAAATTTTCATTCATTTTTTAATTTCTCCTTATGCATTTTTTTAGGAGAACCGATATACCATTTAAACCGTTCGCGATTCGGTTAGGGGTAGCGGTCCTGCCGTGCTGTTATGTGTGTAACAGTTCTTGCAAAGGGTTAGAGCCTTTGTGGGATGCCCCGAAATATTATCAAAAGGGCAGTTAAATACTGCCCTTAATATTATTCATTTTTCCTTGCGTCCACTTCAAAAGGGTTATTTTTATAACCATAACGAATATTATAGTAAAGATATTTAAATATAAATTTTATTCTGCCGTTTTCTTTTACCTGTTCAATATGCCTTGCTTCATGATTATAGTGTCGTTCATTTAATTCATAAGGTTTGCCGATGGTTAGAATATTTAAAAACACAGGATCTATCATAGCCACTTTACGGTCAGCAGAACACATAGTTTTTTTAAATATCCATAGTATTAAATTGAATGGAAAATATGCTTTATAAACTTTCTTCAATGTTTAACTCCTTTTGTATTTGTGTCTGATACTCTGCTTCAAGTTTCTTAATTACTTCTGTTCCATAATTATTTAAATCATCAATTACTTCATAGCCTTGACTTTCAAAAAATTTTTTAAATACGGGATATACAGCATCAATTAAAGTGCCGCCATTTGAAATAATATTTTCATCTGGTATATGATATGAAACATTTGCTTTATATTCATCTTCGCCAGCTGAACGACTTTCCTTTCCAATCCACTCCCCACACGAACAGGTTATTTTATTATTTTCACCCATCCCAGCACGCACACTGTCTATTTTTACATAAACATCTGCTTTTACATTTTTTGCGATTTCTCTTCCTTTAATAATTATTGCCATTGTATTTCTCCTTATTTTTTTATGCTAATATTCCTGTAAAGTACCATTCTAGTATACCACCACCCTCTAAAAAAATGCTTAAAGCTGATGTAGTACCGAAAGTAGCAGCAGGCTTGCTTACTCCAGCCATAGTAACATAACAACCAATTCCGCCCACTATCACATCACTATACTTAGCAGCTACTTTTTTAGGGAGGGTTATATTTGCTGGACTATTGCTCATGCCAAAACCTTCTAACCTAACCTTACCATCGGACAGCAGCGTTTCCACCCAGTGACCTGCTTCTGTTGTATAGTGTGTAGGGGCTGCTAGCTTTTTTACATCACTATCAAAAGCAAGCTTTTTCCAATCACTATTAGTTCCTTTGATTCGCAATTCTGGGGTAATAGGTGATAAATTGAATGCTAAAAATGATTTCAAGTTTGGTGTAAAAACATTTGAGAGCATTGCACCTGCGGTTGTAGGTAATCCTTTTTTAGCAGCCTCTGCCGTCTGCCAAAAAAACACATCAGTGCATTGTGCGTTTTGAGTAGCCCAATTATCTTCTGTTCTGAAACCCTGACCATTCTTAATTCCTCTAGCGAGCCCGTCATTTCTTCCAGTTCCGCCGTGAGATATAGATATCGTGCCATTTAATTTTTCATCTTTTATAGTGTTATTTGCAATATCATTATTAGTAATAGTGCTATCAGTAATATCTGCTGAAGTTACAGTTGATTTTGTAGCTAAACTCCCAAGCCCGAGATTTGAGCGAGCCTGCGTCGCATTATTTGCACCTGTGCCGCCATTAGTAAGTGGTAAAATGTTTATTGCTTTTGTCATATCAATAGGGAAGCCGGCTGTCTCTGCTATAACTTGCAGTTCTTTTACGGCAGCATATACTTTATATAATGCACCGTTTATGATTTCTCTGTCAAAATATTCACCCCCTTTACCGACAGGTGTTTCATATTTCACCCCAAGCCCGTCTGTATTATTTACAAGTCCACCATCTGAAGTATCTGGTATTTCGTCTCTATCACCATTTTGTGCAAATGGTATATTAATTTTGTGTAATAAATTTAATTCAACCATTATTTTTCACCTCGTTTATATAATAAGGCTCATGGATGAGCCTCTCGCCCTGTGTAAGAAATGACGAACTTGTTTCGGCATTTCGTTATTTCAAAAAATCAAGGATGATTTTTTGATCTAGAATGTAATATTGTTCTATATAAATTATCTGATAAGTTTTGCCCTTTAAATCCGAATATTTGATAATAAGCTTCACTGTATCGTGTTCCAACTGCCAGCGGATGCGGCAGTAAATCATAGTTATTAAAAGCCTGCTTTATATATTCTGGTATATCCCATAAAAATATATAATTTACATAGGTCATATTTTGATTATCCAGTGTATAAGCTTTCACATTATAATATGTGAAAAACTCTTCTAAATTTTTATTTATTTCTGTTATTGTCATTTTTGTATAAAATTTTAAAGTAGCAATTTGCAAGATAAACCTATATTCATCATCCTGCAGTGTAATACTGCCTTCTGTTTTTGCTGCTTGATTTATATATTTAATAGTTCGTGGAAAATTAAGCCGTTCACCCCATATATCAAGCCCGATTCCCTTTGCGGTATCAAGATTATAAATATCGTCATAAAAGTTTTGAATAGGTATTGTAATAAGTTTATCATATAAATCCGCTAAGCCTTTTAAAAGAGTTTCAATATTTGTATTTTTATACTGGTCTTGAATATTATACATCATACAAACTCACTATGATATTATCTGCGGTAATCACAGCTTCATCTGTAAAATTAAGTGTGATAGGGTTATAAGCAGCTGTGGCGGATACAAGTCCCATTTTAAAGTCAGCTATCTGCACATTCATTAGTGATATTTTTGAAGCCACCTGAAAAGGTATTATTTCATTATTAATTTTATAGTTATTAATAATGTTTATAATCTGCTCCTGCAGTTGTGCAGCATAGTCTTGTGTCGTTAGATTATTTGTAATAACATTCAGTTCAGCTTTTAGTTGTTTTGGTACTGGGCGATATATTCGCATTGTATATGTTTGCCTGCTAATCTCTTCATACATGGGTATATCAATATCACCTTGCACATAAGCACCGACAGTTTTATTCTCTAATATTACTTTACCTATTGCGTTTAAATCGCCGCCTTTAACAACAAGAGCTATGCTGTTTGGTTCAATTGTTATGCCTTTATATTCCACACTGTTTTTTGTATAATTTTCATATCCTGCCACTTTCTGCACACCAGATAACTGCTCTATTTGAGCTAACAGTCCATCAAAGATAGCTGTAGCTCTATATGTTAAGCTGTTCATTGCTCTAAATCTTAATTCATTATCTGGTTCTGTATTAGTGCCAGAAGTGCTTTCATAAGGGTTTGTAATTCTTTCCACCCCTGCAACTGGCGTTATGATAGTTGTAAGAGTGCCAGCATCTATGCTGAAATTTCCAGTATTCTTTGCAAACAATTCTGCATAGCAGCTGCCATCACTTTCAATAATATATTCAGATATGGTAGAATACTCATAATCGCCAGATTTGGCAGTAAACCCTGCTGGAATAATAGTTCCAATAGTTCCGCTTATTAGTGCTGTGACAGAGCCTTTTGATGCCTGCTTCCTTGTTATGCCGTAATAAGTTTTAGCATAAGCATCAAGCCATACACCTGTCCCGCCATTAACAAAAATATTCGCAAACTCTACTATATCTCGTTGGGCTTGAGTGAACATTTCTGTTATTGCTGTTATTATCTGCCCCTGTGGTGTAGATGGGTCTGTGTTTAAGTTAGGAAATGCGGTTAAAAATACATTCTGCACCTGTTCTAATATAGTACTTGTGTCTTTTAATTCTAACCCGTTATCAGTTTTAATCCAGCTCAAAAGACACCTCCTCACCAGTAGTCAAAGTTAAAATGATTTTAAGAATATCGCTGTCTTGACTAACATCAAATGATACATTACGGATTCTATCATCTTTAAGTATTTGTCGCTGTATATCAGCAAGCAGTCCTTTTTCATCACCTGACCGCATATAATCTATATAATCTATACCTTGATTAATGTTAAAAGGATATTCTCCTTTATACATATAAAGGCGTGTTTTAATATCCTGCACCAAAGCATCACTGCCGGATAAAAGAATAATATTACTGTTATTAATAATATTGTTACTGCTGTCTAATTTGAAAGATATACTCATAGCTCCACCTATTTTGTCTTTGATGTCTGGGATAAAATATTATTCTGCAGCGGGTTAAGTCCTGCCGCTAAATCTGGGCTTGCTGGTATAGGTCCGCCCCCATTGCTGCCATGTGTATGTGTTTTTATCATAGTTATTATTTTATTAATTTCCGTTAAAAACTTAGTTCCAAGCACAAGCGGGTCAGTGGCATTCTTTCCCAGCTCAATATTATCTGCCTCTATAACTGCTTTACTTCCTTTTATTGTAATATTGCCCCCAGCATCCATTGTTATTTCGCCGCCGTCATTTGATACTGTAAAAACTCCCTCTTTATCAAAAGAGCATGAGCCTTTTTCATTTTCAAAAGAAAACCCGCCGTCTTTATCTATTAAAATATTTGCTTTTTCATTATCTATTAATATTTCATTATCTTTATTAAAATTAATAGATAATGTGCCACTGTCTTTTTTATCAGAGAATAACACTTCATTATCAGCATTTATTGTTAAGTTTATTTTTTCATTAGTTATAATAATATCATCATTAATTTCAGGCTGATTATATAAAGCATAAGGAATAAAGAGTCCGTTATTCTGCGAAAAGAGGGAGAGAGATTCCCCTTTAAATTCACCAGTAGTTTTATAATCAGATAGTTCATATTTCATAAATATTACTATGCCAGTATCCTGTTCTTTTAATGGTAACGATATAGTCCAGCCGTTAAATGAAGTGGCACATACTGGCACATTTATAAGTTTATCACCATTTAAAAGCTCTACATCAACTTTATTTTCGCTGACAGCAGTAACTTTTGCAACAGATGCCGTATTTACCATATTTTCAATACCAAGCCTGATTGCCGTATTGATAATATCTTCGTTAGTCATTACTTCATCCCATGATATTCTGCCATAATCTTTATTTTCCATAATAATTCCTTTTCTAAATCCTTTTTGCAAAAACATTGCAGAAATAAGGTGTGCTTCTGTTACTGCCCTGCATGGTTAAACTTATCACTTTATAAACTCCATTAAGTAACGGCAGCTTCCGACTTATTAACTGCACCATAGAGCCTACCTTAATACTCGGCATCAGCAGGCATTTAAAATTTATCCCTTCAAGTGACGCCTGCGGTGTTCCTATCAACCCGCTTTCACTTGATATGGATATCATCTCTGTGCCCGGTATTGCGGTATCTTCCACATGCAGCACATCATCGCTGTAATATATCCGTTTGGAATAGCTGACTGTCCTCTGCAGGTTTTCAAGCAGCTGAAATACACTGCCTTTAAAGTTAAATTCTGAGTAGTTTTTGTCTTCCCCCGTAAAATTAAGGGGTGCATTCAGCTCTTTTGCTGCCTTAGTGCATATACTCATAAGTGTGGCAGGCTTGTCATTTATTTCTATAACTGCTTTTTGTGATATATCAAAACCCGGCATTACATTCAATGTCACGGACATATCTGAGGTATCCAGATTAGATGATACCGTAAACACACCGCCTTTAAATATTACTCCAAAATCTGTATCATAACCTGCGAGCAGCTGCACGAAGTTACGGGGCGGCTTGCTTGCTCCTGTATTCATCATACATGTAGATAATGCACCTATGTCTTCAAGTGGCAGACCTGTAACAGTTATGCTGCCTCGGTCACCCAGACTGCTCATGCTCTTTACTATATTAAAGTCTATCTTTAAGTTAAATTTATCAACAGCAGCATCTGAATAGCTTTTAATTATATTATTTACCTGCAAATCAAGTGCACATTTTCTTTTAAATAATGCTTTATAACTGAAATTCATAATCTAATTATCTGCCTTGTAATACAATATAAACTCGCTGCCAAATCCTGTATAAAAAACACTTCCGCCAGTTTCTGAAAAAAACATCAAATCGCCTTTTATACCTTTATACTTAAATGAGGCTGTCAGACTGGTATTGGCATCACATCTTAAGCCTTGAAAAATAATTGTATTATTACAGGTTAAATCCATATATGTTTTATTATCTAAACTTCTTATTTTGATTTTTAAGTTTTCATCGTTTATAACAGTAGTTATTTCAAAGTTAGGTGCATTATTTTGAAGCGGTATCTCATAAATATCCATATTAACAACCCGAGCCTGTAAACAGCTGCAGTGCCATTTTTGCCAGTGTCCTGTTATCTTTTTTATCCGCCTGCTGCTGCCCCATATTTTGAGTATCCGCATCTTTTGTAAATCTGGATATTTCAGCAGTGATAGCAGTAGTCACAGGTTTCACAAGCGGCAGCTGCTGCATGTCTATCTGAACTTTATAGCTGGTTACATTTTCGCTGCTAGATGTTTTAGACAGAGATACAAATGTCATATCACTGTATACACCGCCCATATAATACACAGTCCAAAGCTCTCCACGCTTTAATGCTGTATCTATCATTTGAAGCATATATGAATACCTGTTTACTGATACATACCCCTGCAGTGACAGGTGAGCAGGGGTAGACCATACAGTATCGCTTATTTTCATATTGCTGTCTACGGGGTGCTGCGGTATCTCCCAGTTACAGTCCTCTCTATCTTCCATAAAAATAACAGGCAGTATTACTCCAGATGAGTTTACAATCCTTATCCCCCGTTTTATGTCTGTTATTGTCTGAAGACTGAATCGTGGTAATGCAAACGCCATATTATCACCTACATACCTTTAACAAGCAGAGCAGATGATAATTTATTTTGATTTAACCCTTTATCTACAGCCTTTGTCATGTCTTGCAGGCTGTCGCCGCTTGACTGCACTGTTATATTAACTGTATTATTTTGATTAAGCGTACTATTCTGGGCATTTGCAGCTCTTTCTGCTATTCTTCTATCTGAAACTTCAAGCAAACTGGGAATATCCATTTTTTCATAAAGCGGTATTTGTATCTCACCAAGCTTGCCCGGCAGGTTACTTAAAAAATTATTGATTTTTTCAATAAATGGGTTAAATATTAATGCTCCAAGATTGCTGCCTATTGCAGATAATGCTTCAAACATCCAAACAAAAGTATCTATAAACGCATCTTTTATATCTATTGCAAAACTCTTCAATCCATCCAGCAGTTTATCAAATGAAAAATTATTTATTAAATCTTTCATCCATGCAAAAGCATTTTGTATATCTGCTATTACTTTTTTAACTCTTTCATTTTCTAAAAAATCACCAAAGATGCTGTCTTTGCCATTAAAATATCCAACGATGTATTCAACTAAAAGAAACAATACTGTAAGACCAGTTATTAATGCTAAAAGCGGCAGGTTTGCTCTTAAAAAACTTTTTGAAAAAACTGTCATAACCATCTGCAGATTTTTAACAGCATATCCTACCGCTCCAAAAGATGCAGCAAGCATTATTGTATATGTATCTAAACTTCGCACCCATTCAACAGCTTTACCCAGCTGCTTCACAAATGATAAAACAGGCGGCATTATATCCACTGCGATACTTCTGCCAAGTGAGCCTAATGACTGCTTTAATTTAGTCCATTCCAAACTGAACTTTTTAGCTTCTTGAGCCTGCCTTGCATTCATTGCTCCCATTTTTTGCTGTTCTGCAAGCAGGGCATGCACTCCCGCTTTTCCCTGCTGTAATAATAATATTGTGCTTTCATCAAGTCCTAATTGACTTCCCAATGTGAATTGCTGTGCTTTTGTCAGGTGCTCAAAGTCAGAAGCTAATCCCATTAAAAGCTGCTGTGCATTTTTTAAGCTGCCGTCCTGGTTATACAGCTCCACACCATAAAGTGCAGCTGTCTGTAAAAGCTGCCCTTGTCCCCATTCAGCCTGTGAAAGCCCTTGCTGCAGTGCCTGTAACGAGCTTTTAGCACTATCCACATTTCCGCCAAACTGCTCCAAAGCTCCGCCAAGAGCTGTGATATCTTGTTCTGCAATGCCAGTAAGTGAAGAAAAATTACTTATATCTGTGCCAGTATCTATAAATTTTTTAAAAGCCATGCCAAGCGAGCCTGCACCAAGCATAATGCCCATTTGAGAGACAAAAGTTTTCAACTGTCCGCCCATATTTTTAAGACCAGCAGTGAAATTATTATCTCTGATACCAACTCCAATTACATAATTTTTAAGCGTATCGCCAAGAGCCATATATAGTTATCTCCATTATTCTTTATATATGTATATTATCTAATTATTTTTAATTTATACAGACAAGACAGCTTTAAAATATTTTTTACATATAAGGATATAATAAAAAAAGGACAGCATATGCTATCCTTTTTTGTTCATTTCTTTTTGTAACTGTATATTTGAAAGAGCTATCGTGATATAAGTATATACAGCACCTTCAAAGCTCATACTCATTACTTTATCATAATCACCAAATCCGTTTAATATAAGTGTAGTAACTATCGGGTGGCATGGATATCTGACTACTGCAGAGCCTGTTTCTTTAACTCCGTAATTTTGTTTTTGGAAAGATTCAAGCTCTCTAAATAGGGGGCTATGTATTTCTCAAACTCTTCGGCTATTTTTAATGACATAAATGGGTTATTAAAAATGCCGTCCAGTTCTGCTAAACTTCTTATTTTCTGCACACCCCCTGTTTCTGGGATTACTAATACAAGATATTTAACAGCAATATCTACAAATCTTTTAACTGCTGTTTCTTCCTGCTTCGCAACACCTTCAGCAGATGATATGATTTTTAACCCATCTTCCATCGTAACTTTTTCAAAATATGCCTGACGGGTAATCTTCCCGTCTGTCAATTCAAATGTTGGCATAATCATAAATTCCTCCTTTTATTTATTAATAACACCAGTAGTTGTAAATGTCCCAAATTTAAATGTATACTGTTTATTTCCAAGTCTGTCTTGCGTTACTTTCATACCAAGCTCTCCGCTTGTAATAATGCCGTCAGCATAAGTATCTACCTGCCCAGTATGTGCGTGTGTTACAATTACTGTTACCTGAAAAGGTTCTGGACCCACACCAATATAACTTTGCTGTGCAGCAACTGCAGCATCAAGCAGAGCTGCGATAGGGCTTGCTGGTGCTATTGTAAGTGTTCTTTCTATTATTGCATTTTTTGTCCATGCATACGAATAGCCGTCTGGTGTTTTAACCATATCAGATGTTTCTGTAGCATTACCAGTCCATACATCACTACCATCTGCAAAATGGTCAACTGCTCCTGCTGGAAATAAAGGCAGCACTGATACAGCAATGCTTACAGCATTTGTTCCTATAAAATTCATACCCATCTATTCACCTCATATTTTTAAAATCATTTTAAGTTTACTTTCCTTCATTAATACCAGTTATAAAAATCAACCGATTTACTCAGGGATTTTTATCCCTTATAATAATTAAAACGGTGAGTTTTAATTATTAGCAAATAAGGGGGAACGAAGATTTTCCCTCTTAATCTGTTTATATTACAAATGCTTGAATAACCAGCCTGTTTGTAGGTGTATTTTTCGTATAAATAAACTGTATTCTCATCTGTTCTTTTGCTATATCATCAGCAGTCAGTGGCAGCACATTTATATAATATCCATTACTTTCTACTAAGTTTACAGCATTAGCGTTGCCTGCAGCTGATATTATTTTAGATTTTTCATCAGCTAAAAGAGAGCCAGTGCCAACTGTTACAATAATACCTGATGTTTTTGCAAGGTTTATCACTTCCTGCATAGAAGCAAGTATCATACTCTTACCACTGCCTCCACGAAGTGCAATAAAGCTTTGAGTAATCATCAGATTAGCACCAGCTATTTCCATCTTTGCTTTTATCCATGAATTACCAATATAGTTAGCTATATTATCAAAATTAGTCCCGAAAATTTTACCTTCCCCAAAAAGTGGCTGGCTTTGACCATAGCCGCCCATAACATAGCAGCAGTTAGCTCTGTTAGCATTAATGCCATCCAGTTCTTCGCTTTTACCTATGGCACTATCTAAAAACTCTGGTGTTTCTATAAAGTTAAAGTTTGTCATACCATTTGGAATGGAAAAATCAACTGATGCAATTGCTGCCTGCATAAATGCCAGCATATTGATATTATCACCATAAATTAATATAAACCCGTCACTGCCAAAAAGATTTTCGTAAACTTTTTGATTTGTTGATTTAAGTCTGGCATCATCACTTAACACAATAAAAGCATATCTGCCACCGCTGGCATTAACCCATGAAGCTATTGTTTCATAATCAGAAGTATCTATATTATTAATACTAGCTATAGCTACATAATCGCCGTTAATAAGTCCTATATTATTCAGCATTTCTTGTAATGTCTCACCATTTGTGCCTTTGGTTATATATCCGCCAGAAGTTTCAGATAACCCTAAAACAGAAGCAAGTGTGCCTGTTGCATAATCTATTGTCTGTGATGCACTCGCAGCTGCTCCTTGAATAATTAACCCATTTGTCTGAGTGGAATATACACAAGTTCCAAGATTCAATGCTGGCACTTCAGGTGAGCCTGCCTGTGTTGTAATATTATCAAGCCCTAATTTAGATTTTATTTCTGTATCTGATATAAAAATTTTGGCAGGTATCATATTTGATGCTGATGAATATGTTACCTGACTCAGCTTTAACACACCTGACTCACTGCTCCAGACAAGGTCAGCTTCACTTAATTTTTCTGTATTAAAAGCTGTTACTATCTCATCAATAGTTTTATTTTCCAGTGTTAAAGCTGCGGTATATGTAAATACTGCTTCGCCTGCTTCATTCTGGATAATAAACTCAGACGGCTCTATTGTTGCAGCCGCTGTAAAAGGAAGAGCAGGTGTTGTGCCTTCAAGGCTCGCAGGAACAGCAGGGGTATCTTCTATTTGTAAATTAGAATTAATAATTGCAGCAGCATCAGTAAAAGATGATATATTTTCTAAATTAATATCAAACTCATAACTGTTGCCATTTATTTTTAAACCTAATGAACCTTCCTGTTTAATATCATTAAGCATTGATATTGCAGCTCCAACAAGTGAAGCATTTTGAGCTTCTGGGTAATTATTGTAAAATGTAAGTTTCTCTGCTTTTGTTGCATTTTTTGAAGTGTATCCAAAAAATTCAGAAGCGTATGAATACTCTTTACTCAATACTCCGTAAAGAGATGCAACAGCTTCTAAACTGCCTGCTTCTACTGTCGGTGGCATTGGTATTTGTGGAGTAGTGACAGCTAATGCATTTAATCTGTTAAATGTAAATGTGCTGGATAACCCTTTTGTTGTTATATCTACAAACTTGGAAAAGGGGATGACTGTATCAGGTTTTGCCATAATATATTCTCCTTATCTTTTTATTTAAATTGATTTTAAAAATCCATGTGCAAATTTATTATATGCAGGACTGCTTTCTATTGTGCCTATCTCTTTCACTTCAACAGATATATTCTTCAATGGTTTATCTGATAACTCTATTTTACTCATCTTTGTAATAAATAATTCAAACTGGGCAGTATGAACCCATTTTTTATATGTATTGAAATCTGCCTGTAATATTATATCACTCCAGACAGGCATAAGCTCATACTGATAATTTTGATAAAATATATCACCTGCCTGTGTGCTTTTTAAATATGTCTGCAGCCGTTCTGCCATATTAAAAGCGGATATGCTGTTATCATTCCATTCTATAGTTTTATAAATATCAACTTCAAAGCATACCTCACTTACAGCATCTACTATCAAAGTGTTATCTGCCTGTAATCTTTCGCCAGCTAATGATAAATTTTTAACTTTTACAGGGGCAAAGGTAACTACACCAGTATCCACATCCGCCTCTATATCCTGATACGGATATAGAGTTTTAAATGGCTGCACTATTCCACTCACTGCTTCATATATTGATTTAATCATTTCCTGCATTCAGCACTTTCCTTTGTCATTCAGAGCCTTCAGCCGAAGAATCTATATTATTTTTAATATTCAATATCCCATATAATTTTATCCAGCCGCCAGACTGCCATGATATTTTACCATATACAGAATATTCCTGATTATCCCATAAAATTATAGAGTTAGAAGCATCTTTGTTTTTAAAAAAATCAACAATTTCTGCCTTATCACCCATAATGTAAAACTTTAAAAGGGTAGATGATTTTTCAAACATCTGAAATGTTTCAAGCTCTTTAACTGTCAGGGCTTGAGCATGCACTCGTGCTTCTATCTCTGTTATTTCAAAATCTGCTATACCATTATTGATTACTGATGTCTTATTATAGATTTTTGTTGTAACAGTCTTTTGAAGTCCTGAAATAGCACTTAATGCTGAGTTTAACAGGTTCACAATTGCCCTCGCTTATGTCATACTGAGTGGGCTGAAAGCCCCGAAGTATCTAATAATTCATAAGCTGATTATAGATAATTAGAATAGATAAATACAGATAAGGCAGATTTAAAATATTTATTACATATTACATTTTACATTAAAAGTTATTTCGGTGGTCTTAACTTCCAGTCAACTTTTGACCGCATAAGTCCTGTATCTATTAATGGATTTGATGAGCCTTTCTTCTCTATTGTAGATTCCGCATTTGGCGGCTCTTTAAGATTAGTTATTTCTCTTTGTATAGCATTTTTAAACATAATACCAGCTCTTGATAACGCCTGCTGTTCATCCATACCACCTGCAATGCTGTTTACTGTAATATTTATTGTTTTATTTGCTGCTTTATTGCCAGCAGGTATCATAAATGGTCGCTCAGGTATTTTTTTCGTGCCTTTATCATTATCCCGGGCTACTTGAGTTACATCTTTACCGCCTTTATATTTGGCACTCCCCACAAAAAAAACAACATCCACAGTGCCAAACTGCAGCTTTAATTTTTCAAGAACGGCATCTAATAAATCATTTTTATTTACTTTGGGTATATTTGTTTTTATATCCATTTCACACCATTTTTTATTTGAATAATTAGAAAAAGTTTGATATATTAACGGTGCAGTTGGTGAGCGGTTTGTGCGAAGACTGCCAAATTCCCGAGTGATTAGCAAGGAATCAGAATTTGCATAGGCTGGATAGCGGTTAGCTTACTTCATAATGGAGGTAAGCATTTATGATTGAGACAAGCTCAGCCACAATAATCATTTTTGTTATTGCTGTTGCTTGCTTAATATATATTGTTAAGCCTTGATTATAAAAAAACCGCAAGCGGCAGGCTTACGGTTTTTTAAAAACACATTTTTAAAACTAGGAGCTAACCGCTCCAACTGCTCGTAATATAAACTAGTTTTCTGTTACATTCAAGTAAAAAGTTAAAACTATTTTAACTTTTTATTATTTTTACTTACTATTTTTTAAAGGTTATAAGATTTTTGATTTAGACAAGGCGGATTGAATTTTTATCTTTTTGAGTTTACGCTATTAGGTAAATGATAAAAGTAAAAATTCAACCAACGCCGTATAAATTAAAAAGATATAACCGCTAATTAATGAGTGTTATTCCGCCGACAGATGCAAGCCATGCTAAAAAGTCCCTGCCGTAAACAGTAGATGCCATAAAGTCTTCAAACATATCATTAATAGGCTTTAACTGCATTCCCACAGAGACATCACCAACTGATGCACTGTTTACTATACCGCCACCATTGCCGGCACCACCTGCTGTTGCATCCTCTGGCATTTCATAAACCATTAAATAATGAGCTACAACCAAACATGCAGCATTTAATTTATTACAATCAACACAATTCCTGTCATTCTGAGTGTGAGCGAAGCAAGCCGAAGAATCTAATATTTTAAACCTGCATAATGCTTGTTTATAATATGATGCAACTTTATCTTTTACACTCTCAAACTGCGGGAACTTTTTTAAAAAATACTCTGTAAACTCTTCGTCTGTCATACCATCATCCGTCTAATAAGCAGGAGCATAAAGCTCCCGCATTATTATTTCTTATCTTTTGCTTTGTCTTTATCAGATTCTTTATTATTTTCATCTAATTTTGTATCAATAACAATATTAGATGCTTCCTGCATAATTCGTTCAGCAGCAGCAATGCCCTCCTGTATCGCTTTTCTTGCCTGCTGTTCCGCAAGTTTTTTGCGGGCTTCCTCACTGCTGCTGTCAAGAGATGCATTATCTGCTTTCATATTCTCAATCTTATCATCGCTGAATATTACAAACCCTTTATCTGCCCACTCCTGTAAAAAAGGGTTAGCCTGAAGCAGACTACGCTGGTCTTCATCGCTTAACTTGTTCAGTGCATAGTTGCCATTTAATATAATTGTTTTGCCTTCTTTTGTCTTTAACTCACAAGAGCTGCCTTTTAGTATTATATATTTCATCTGTCATCTTCCTTTTTAAGAAGCAAAAAAGCTTCTGCTTATCATGTATGGTTTATAAACTATTGTTCCAAATGAGCCTGTTGAAAATTTCTGACTGCTGAATGTTTCATACTGCACAATACGGCTTGCCATCGCAATTTCAGAAAAACCAAGCACTGCTGTATCTGCAACGTTGGCTGCCTCGGCATTTTCAAAACGGCATATCATTACATCCTGCCCGTTATATGCTTTATCTAGTTCTGGGGAGTTGACTATTTTCAAATTTTTAAATGTTTTCTTTAAAACCTCTTCAACAGTCTGTCCAAACTCGTTTACAAGAGAGAAGTTCATTGCTCTGCTGTTAGCTATACCTATCACTATGCTGCTGTCGCTTGATGCCCAGCCTTTAGCTTTAGTGATAACATCACCTATTAATGCACGAACATCTGCAAAAAATGTCTTGAATGTCGTATCTGCTGTTGTGCTTGTCGCTGTCTTATATGGAGCAAGCGATGGATTGTTTAATATCCCGTAAACAGGGTAGCTGCCTGTTACCTTTGTGCTGCCGTGAAATGCTGTATCATTAAACTCTATTGCAAGTGCTTCAAGTGCTGCTGCATACTGTTCCGCTTCATTTGATATGTTAGCAAGTGCCATCTGGGATGATTCCAATGCTCCCGGCTGTGCTTTCGTAGAAAAACGGTAGTGACCTGCTTCTATAAGCTCTAAGTTTAATGATACTGCTGGAGCATTATCCTTATCCGTATACGGCTTTGTTTCACCAAGCTGTTCAAGGTTTCTTATAAGAAGATTTTCCTGCTCAAAATTACCTAATTTTTTACGAGTGCCTATTATTTCATCCGCTGTTCTCTGACGGGTAATAATACGGACAAGGTCTGCAGTTATTTTTGTTGCAATACCTGCCGGCATAACAATATTTGACGGTGTCATGCCGCTTATACCGCCATCCATTGTTTCTTTTGATGCGTTAAACACGCCTTTCTTGTTTAATTCTTCAATGACAAGCCTTCTGCCGTCCATTGTTCTCATTTTCTCTTTATATCTGTTCATAATAACCTCTTATCGTGTTATAAATGCGATGCCGTCCGCTTCACATCCCTGTTTAACTTTCCAGTGAGTAACACTTGTTCCTGCCGGAGCACTGCCTGTATTGTTAAATGATAGTGTGCCGTCTGTATCGTTCACATATACATCATCTAAAAATACCGCAGCTTCGCCGCTTGTATTCTTAACGGCCATCACTCCAAATATCAACACTGTTACTGCAGAACCTTTGGGAACACTCATGCCAGGCTCACACCCTGCATAAAACTTGTCTTTAACTATCACTCCAATAACTTCACCAGTATTAGCTGCACCAGCAACTAAACCTTCAGCACTGCCTTTACGCACAAATCCGCCTACAACGCATTTATCATCTTCACACACAAAATGCTCTACCAGCTTGTAACATTCAGCAGCTTCAACTATTGTGCCAGGAACTGCTACACCCAGCCTGTCTCTCACCTCTGTTTGAAATGTATTCATAATATTTTCTCCTTTTTTTATTTTATATGTGGAAACAGTTCACTTTCTAAATCTGCACCCATACCTGAAAAACTTCTGTTATCCAGCACTTTCGCCTTCATATAAGCCTTCCAGCTTGCCTTCGCATCTTCCACTCTGATATTTTCACCACTGAGTATTTTATATCCGTATTGGTAAATATTATCAGCACTCATGCCGCTCATGTTAAATGCTCCCACATACTGCTTCACCTCTTCATAAGCTGCTGCAGCATCTTCCGTCCTTTTTCTTTCCTGCAAAATAGCTGCCTGTATTTGTGCATCCATTGTTTTGCGGGATACCACTGCTGCACTGTCATGAACCTGTTTTTTATCATCATCTTTTTTTAACATGACAGGCTCATCATCCTGTATCTCATGTGCAGGTTCGTCTTTTTCTTCAGCTAAAAAGTCATTAAAGAGCGACGCAAAGCTGTTAAACGCCTCTTTCATCGCTGTTACATCCATATCAGCAGATTTTTTAATGTCTGATGCCGTATCATCAGTCCTGCCCGCTTCTGACGGCTCATAGCCAAGTGACTCAGCCTTTTTTAATATGGTGCGGAATTTCTCTTCCTCACCACCTTCAAAATCAGTATCAGGCTTGACCGCAATAGCTACTATTTCACGGATAAGCTCTCGCTTATCAACATCATCCGTTTTGCTGGTAATACATTCATCATATGTTTTTTTAACATAAGACAGCATTCCCAGTGCATTTCGTTCTAAACTTCTGTTCATATTATTATCTCCTGTATTATTTATGCCTGACACATCAGGCTTATTATCTGATATTTTTACATCCTTTCCACTGCGACCGTTATCTACAACTGCTAAATGATTGTATTTAATATCACGCTGTGTAAAGTCATACTTCTCACCATTATACTCGCCAGCCTCTGCTGTGTATTTCGCAGAATAACCCGGCGATAAATCTACAATACCTTCACCAGTGATTGCCTCTATCGCTCCCTTGTCATATATTTTTATATCTGCTGTTAAATAAGGCTCTTCAGCTTTTACTTCTCCAGAAATACTGCCGATTTTTAAATCTCGTTTTGAAGGCTCTACCCACTCATGACCAAATTTAACAGGCATCCCTTCAAAGTCTTTTGCTGTTTTTTCCAGCTCTTCCCACGGTCTAAAAACTTTATAGATTTCACCAGCAGGAAGTTTATCACTTATCTCTCTGCCTAAATACTCAAACACTCCCGCCTTAGCTATCTTGTTATTCTTAATCACCAGATACCCATTATCGTCAAAATAACGATTACTTTTACTGTCTAAAACTATTTTCATTTTTTACACCATTTTACAAAATTGAGAATAAGACATATTTTCTACTTTCAGAACTTGAAACTTACAGATTTGGTTTGTAAATTTTTCTCTACTTTCTTTTCTTATTTGCAATTCATTAATTAGTTCAGAATTATTTTTTGCTTTTATATATTCTTTGCTTCTAATATTATTAAGCATATATTCTACAAAATAACCGTCATTTCTATATGCTTTACCTCTCATTAATCCTAATCTTACAAACGGATTCGGAGTCATACTGGAATTTACAAATGCTTCAATTTTTTCATTTATTATCATTTTTTTTCTTTTAGGTCGGGTGACAAAACATTCTTTATTTTTATCTTTATCTTCATAAATAAATCTGTCTTTTATTTTAAAAACACTCATTATTACACCACTTCCTAAAGGCAGTCTTGTTGCAAATATTTCAACAACTGCTACATCATCTTGAAAAAGCTCCGCACGCTCTAATGCATCTATTGGCATCTTTAAATAATTATCTATATCATATCTGCTTGTTGCCCTACGCGGCGATATACCTATATCTAAACGAAAAACACCATGCACAGATTTTTTTATACCTCGTTTATTCATCTCTTCTTTAACTATTCTGACAGCATCTTCTTTCCAATAATTAATAATTTCGCCAACACTCATATTATCCATATATTTCACAATTCTTTTTCTTTCTGTTCCTGAATAAATATCATTAACAGATGGCGGTAAAATTGGAAAATGCACTGTTAATATATTTTCATAATTATCACTATTCATTTTTTCACCACTTGATATCCATAACCATCAGACGATTTTACTATCTTTTCATCTATATCTAATATCACACCAACAGCAATACATCTGCAGTTAGGTCTATCTCCCGGTTTACCATAATAAAAGCCCCGTTTGGAACTGTGGCTAATTATCGCTTCATTACTGCCATATTTAAATATTCTTTTGTTATTCTGACTGTGTCCACCAACTCCACTGCTTACTCTCTCATCATCTGCTGTCAGCCATTCATAATACTCAATACCCAGTGCCGTATTCTGAACCTGTTTAAAACTTTCTACTGCTTTGTGTATCTGGTCTCTTGCAATAAATACTGCCCTGTCTTTACTTACATCCTTTATTCTCTTTAAATTCTTTACTAACTCTTTTTGATTGCCTGAGATAATGCCTTGTGATAATGTTATCTGCATCTCTTTTAATACTTCCTGCGGGATGCTTTTTATTAAAGTTAGGTTTTCATTAATTAGAGCATTCATTATCTGTTCATAATATTCACCTGATACTGAAAGGTTAGGGAACTCTTTCTTATAACTGCCATATACATACCTGTATAAATTATTAAGCTCTTCCTCTGTCCATTTTTTAGCCAAAAGCTCTGTCCTGCCTGTATAGTAATTAAAAAGAGATGAAAGGCTGGACGAATAATCTACCAGCTCTTTTTTAGCTTTTGGATAGTTTGACATTTCCTCTGATGTTATTACTTTTAACAAATCTTTCCATACCCGCTTTGTTTCATCCAGGCTTTTTCTTTTTTTTCTGCCGTATATCTCTCTTTCAATGTCCGACATTTCTTTCTCATGTTCTTTGAAGAAATTATCCCAGAAGTCAAAGTCGCCCGCTTCATCAAAGGTTATTATATTCCCCATACTGTCATTATGTGCCTGATTTTTAGGCGAAGAATCTATATCCTCCCTTGTAAGCTCATATATCGCAAGCACCAGCCCTGTAAAGTTGTCAACCATATTAGCTGTGAAACTTTTAAGCAGTATGGCATACTCCACTGCATATGCTTCACCCTGTATAAAGGGCACCCTGACTTTTATTTGCTTCTTATTCAGCTTTTCACGAAGTTCTTTTATTTCCATAGCTTGATAATACATAGGTTGAATAAATAAATACAGATAAGGAATATTGAAAATATTTATTACAGTCAGACATATTCATGGGTTATTTTTATAGAGCAGGGCAGCTTAAAAGTTGATTTTTTAAATTCTGCCCTGTAAGCGATTTTATTTACTGAAATGATATTTTATACCTGACCATGCAAAACTTTTAAAAATAAACATTTTTAAACAGTATTTCAGCGGTATTATATTCTTATTATGTGACAGATATGTTCCTGTATTTTGCAGCAGCACTCTTTCTGTCTTTTTTATACTCATCACAAAAGCAGCTTATCATATTTATATACATGTTCGCAAAACTTTTATTTTCTTCAATATGCTCTAACATATCTGTCAATTCTAACAGCTCTGTATTGCGAACTATATTGTGTATTGAACTGGCTATAAGGGTGTATGTATTAGCCTGTATATCTATTTCTTCTTTTTGTGTTAAATGTTCTATATAACTATTTACTGTTAAGCTGTAATCATTTTCTATTATCTCTTTTTTTGATACAGCTCTTTTTTCTCCATGCTGATTAATAAAAGTTATCTTATCATCTGTCTTATTTTTTCTTAATACCATTAATACTGTTTGAATTACTGTATCATCAAAAAATTCCTTATCAGCTGGTATCTCTTCTATTGCTTCAAGATAATTATTATCAATCAAATATTTTCTAAATACTTTCTCTTTACCACTGCGGTATAATATTCCCGGAAACCCTAAAAGTAAACATAGTCCATCTTCCGTTAATGCTTTTAAATTAGCATATATAAAGGCACTGTCTAATCTATTTGAAAACTCTACTGGTGATGATAACTGCTGAGTAACTGCCTTGCCATCACCACAAGTGGAAAAAGGGTAGTTGCCTGTAATATATTTAAATCTCTTATTCCCAAAAGGCTCATTAAATATACTGTCACATTTAAATGTGCCTTTTATATTCTTATCCGCTTCCTTAATAAATGATGCCTCTATGTCACAGCCATATTTAACTGCATCATCATTAAATACTTTTAAAAGGCTGCCTACTCCGCAGCATAAGTCCGCTATCTCTGTTATTTTTCCATATTTAAACTCATATACATAATCCAGCATCCTCGTCTTTAAATACAATGCCAGCTTCTCATTTGTATGGAATATCCCCTTTTTCTGATTTTCTTTCTTTAACTGCTTAGCAGATACTGTCAGCATTTCTTTACCTGATTATAAAGCAAAATAAAGCAGCATAACTAAACTAAATATACATATTCCCATACTCACCACCATTATATAATCTGGTGAGTCATAATACATGCCGCTGCGAACTTCTAGGCAATACTTTAATCCTTCCCGTTCCTTATCTCTTTCTCGCTGCTCATGTCTATGCCTGATTTTTAATAAATGTCTTTTTACTCTGTTAGTCATTTTCTTTCCTTGATTATTTCTTTATAAGTTGGTATATTATATTTATAAACTATTGAGCATATGCTTTTTTATTTATTTTTCCATTTCTCCTTTTTTTTATATCTTCATCAATTAAATTATGCACATATGAAGGAAGATTAAACCCATACTTTTTTATTTCATTATATGCTTTTTTATCTACCACTATCATTCTATCTATATTAAAAAATATAACTATAAAACAATAGAATACAAATACTGCTAATAAAAATCCTAATGTGTCAAAAAATATTCCCATTATTTTTCCTTGATTATTTTTTGATTAGTTAGTATATTACATTCATAAGCTGGCAGGCTCGGGGTGGATTGTTCTGACCCTGATTAAAGTTGGTGAATAGGGAGAAGACTTGCCAACACCTGCTAGTTTTTTTATATACTGTCATATTTAATATATTCAGTTAGTATCCAGTTAGAACCATTTTCTTTTGCTAAAACAATTAAATTGTCATTATAAGTAATGGTTTTTCTACCACCATAACCATTACCAACTTTACCTTTTTCTATTATCTCTGGTATTTTTTTTATTATAGCAATTCCATCTATTCCTTGTTCTTCTCGTCTTTCTATAATATGAGCAAAACCATATCCCTTTGTATCATCACTTTTTGGCTCTCCCCATAAAAAGTCAATATCTCCTATACCATCCTTATGTGCAGCTGCTGGAACATATCCATTTTGTATATCCAATAAATGTTCTATAGCTTCCTGTGGTTTACCTGAATACTCTTTATAGGCAGTTCCACACATTTCCTGATATGTTTTTTTAGTTTTCTGTTTTCCACTTCCACCTTTGCTTGCAAACTGTCCAGTTTCTGGGTCATGTTCTAAGCCGTTTGCATCTTTCTTATCCATTACCCACTCATCTTCTACCTTGTCATTCTGAGCCTGATTTGTAGGCGAAGAATCTAAATAAGAATCCATCCATGTATTAAACATTTCCTGTTCTACTTCTGGATTTTCTGGCACCTTATAGTCTGCCATATCTATCCAGTCAAATTTAAAGTTGTCTTCACTTATCGCCTTTATCGCATCTCTGCCTGCTATCACGCCGCTCATGATAAGTTTTGATATATAGTCGGCTTTCAGGTTGTTTATTTCCGCCTGCTCTTTTGGGCGTATCTGCTTTCTTGGGTTAAACTCATATTTTGGCTCGCTTAATATACCTACTTTAAAGCATAATATATATTCTGCCAGTCGCTCCATAACAGGCACTACTACTGTTTGAGAATAGCCGTCTATAACATCATAAAAATTGTTTTCATCATACTCTCCAGTAGCATTAAAACCTCTTGGCGATAAGCCTAATAGTTTTGTTACTGGTATCCCCCGTGTAGATGCTGTCATAAGCTCATACATCTGGGATAAAAGGTTCTCTATGCCGCTAAGGCTTGTTACTGTCTCTATCCATTCTTCATCTTTGGCTAAAAGCAGGGTAGCAAGGTTATTGCTTGTTGCATTCATATATTTTACTCTTGCCTGTGTCTGAGGGTCTGCTATCTTTTGAGCTGTCGTCTTTATAATTTTTGTCCTAAACCGTAATACTAAATCACTTATGCTTTGTCGGACAGTATCAGCATTAGATACATAATTCTTCATATAAAAGGAGAGGGGAAGCCCTAAATAATTATATAAGGGCTTTATTAAGTCTGGCACAGAATAAAATATTACAGGTATCAGCCTTGTTTTATGCACTGTGCTTGCAGCACCCAGCACCCACCATAATTCAGGCTCCATATAGTTCTCTTTTAATGGGTTAAAGCTGTTTACCTGCACAGGTGCTGCCTGCCATGGCTCTATCACTGTTAAGCCTGTTATTTTGTTTGTGCTGGCTGTCCTTTCATTTAAATACAACGGCAGGCTTAAATCTGTATCATCTGTATTGATATAGAGAAATGCTCCGCCATATTCTAATGCTCGCTGCACTGCAAGGCGGACTTTATCATAAAAGTTTAAAGAATTTAAAATCATTTCAAAATTTTCTATATCTAAATGAGCATCAGTCCATTTGCCGCCGCTTTTAAATATTTCTCTTGTGATAACATCCACCGCCTTGCTTATCATGCTGTCTGTTGCAAGGTTGGCACATTCCTGATAGCTTAGTCTGTTTAATATATGCTGCGAATACTGCTGCAGTGAGTTATTGCTGCCAACAGATGCTGCATAATTCTGCCAGCTGGAATAATTTTTATAGGCTATCCCTGCTAAATTGTGAGGCATATTGTCAAAAGTCCTGAGCGGTGTTATTTGTGATATATCAATTCTGCCTGCTTCATAAGCATGACTGTCTACATAACTAACACCACCACTATTCTTGTCATTCTGAGCCACACCCCACCCTTTGTCATTCTGAGACAAAGCCGAAGAATCTACTACTTTTCTTTTTTCACTTCTAAATATATCTAATATACTCATTATATTCCCCACAATATTGTCATTCTGAATGTTTGCGAAAGCAAACAATGAAGAATCTATTTACAAATTCCAGTTTTCCACCACCTTTTCATAATCAACCTGCTCATAATCTCCAAGCTCGCTTCTAGCATACACTCCAATCAGGCAGGCAATAACGCTGTCTCCATGTCTTTTTAAATGACTGTCTTTTTCATTCACTCGTTCAACTATTTTTGGCACACCCTTTACTACCTTAACACTTCTAAAATCTGCTAATATATCTGCTGATTTTGGAAGAGTTATAGTCTTATCTTCCAATGCCGCTTTTAATTTTGGAAACGCATTTAAATAAAATGTCTCACTTGCTTTTACTGATATTATTAAATCTTCACCATATCTTTCTGTGCAGCTTTCAGCTAAATACTCACCATTGCCCCGTGCATCAAAGCCGCCGCCATTAAAACGGGGAAGCCTGTCTATTATATAATGGGCTATCTGCTCCTGCACCTTATGCGGTGCATTTCGTAATTCAATAATAAATGGAGTAGAAAGAGTTAAGTCTTTATTTTCACACAATATCCAGAATACTGAAAGGTCTGCACTTCTTGCGAAATCTTCACCAATAAAGTGTCTGTTATCTTTATTCAGCTTTTTTAATAAGGGTTCTATCTCATCTTTTAAAAAGTCATCAATATATGATGCCTTTGTATATTCTGATTTCTGCATAAACTCATCTGGTAAGTTTAATTTAACTATTGGTATATCAGGCTCCATACAGCTTTCAACTAAAAATGATGTAAAATATGCTCCATTTGACTGTGTTGGAATACATCTAAGCTCTTCGTCTGCACTGTCATTATAATCTGCATAAATATCAGCTATCCATTTCTTTTTTGCTGTGTTTATTTTTGTTACAGCTGCTACACGCTCATATAGTCCATCAGCTACTGCATCATCAAAAGTAGTTCTATGCAGGCTGTAATTTAACCTGCCTGCTCTTATGTCTTTAATGTATTCATTAAATACATTGTCTGCCCCAAAGTGTGTGCTTATAACTGTTACTCTGCCGCCCCATATTAAAAAGGCAAGGGCTGCTTTCATTGTCTCTTTTAAGTCATCATGGAATGCTGCTTCATCTATTACTGCTTTCCCCTGTTTTCCCCTTAAATTGCTTGGTCTGCCCGAAAGGGCTGTTATCTTAAAACCTGAATGAAAGGTTATTGAATATGATAATATTTTTCTATCTTCCTCTAAAAGTTCGCTGTTGTATACTTTTGATACTGCTTGACTAAGTTTTTTTGCCCACTCTGCACAGGTGTCTATATACTCTTTAGCCATGTCTTTATTATAACCAATATACCATATATCCATGCCGTCAGAGCATGCAGCAGTTAATACATTATCCAGTGCCTCTGCCCATGTTATTCCTATCCGTCTTGATTTCTCATAAAACTTTACTGCTGATTTATCTGATACCCATTTCTGCTGATACGGAAGTAATATACTATCCAGTCTATCAAGCTGTGCCACAGGCGAAGAGGTTTGATTACTCATTATTCAATACCCAGTATTTTCCTTTTTATTTCTTCAAGACTGCTTTCATCAAGACCATGCTGCTTTTTACTTTCTGGTTTGACCTTGTTTTTTAAATTTAAAAGTTTTTCTAGAATTTGATTATATACATACATCGCCTGATTATCTATTTCACCAGCTTCAAGGCTTTCAAAATAAGCGTCATATCTGTCTTTTTGTTTCTGCAAGTCTAAAAACAGGCTCTCTTCAAATGTTATGCTGACATCTTGGGCTGCCTGCTTTTTCATATCCATATTGGATGCCCTCTGCTGCCAGTCATATCTTTCCCGCCATGATGCTACTGTGGTGCGGGTGATGTCATAACCAGCACTCTTTAACATACGAACTACTTTACTGTCGTTTCTACATTCATACCAAAATAAAAATGCCTGCTCTTTTATTTCAGAAGTATATGTGATTTTTGACATTTAAAATGTTACCCCTATGTCCATAATTAAACCATCAACTAAATCTATACCTTTTTTTGTAAGCACTATCACAAGAATATAGGTTTTAAAGTAAGTGAGCTTGATATAACCACCCTCATGTAGATATTCAACAAGACCTGCTAGTTCTTTTTTAAAAAGAGTATGACCTTGTAGCTCTAATGCTTTTCTTAATACTTCAAAATCTACACCCTCAGGATATTTTGTTTTTAAATTTTCTAATATAATCCCACGACGATATTTATTCTCAATATTTTCAATCTCTTCTTTATTTAATTTCATTTCTTCCCTCAACACGAATTTTTATAAAAGCTATATCTTCACTCATTTTTTTTAATGTCAATTCAACTGCATCTTCTCTTTGCTTTGCATCTTTTAAATAATACTCTAATGCAGTTACACTTTTAACAATTTCTTCAACAGATACTGCTTGGCGTTCTTGAATATCCAAGTATCTTTTTCCAAAAAATTTTATTGATTTAGAAATGACAAACATCAGAGTTAGTGCAAAAATCATACCTGGTGCTAATATCATTATAAATAAACTTTTGTCAGACAATATTGTTTGCAACATACTTATATCCATTTCTACCTGCCTGCTTGTTTAAAGATTTTTCCAAAGAAATTTTTAATTTTCACAATTACTAACTTACCAGTATTCACTGCTTCATAAACAATGGTGTTATTTTTTTTCACCATTTTATATTTTACAAATCGCTCTTTCGTATCTATAAAAACATACCAAATAACATATCCTGCTAAAACTAAAAATAAACATGTTAATATTAAAATCATTTTAATGCTCCTTATTATTATTTTTATTATTTCCATTTTTTTCACCATAATATTTGTCATTCTAAGCCTTCAGGCGAAGAATCTAAACTGTAACATTTTACAGCACTTTCTAAACTCTTCATATATGCTGCCATATCAGCAATATTCAACATCAGTATTGCCACATTCTTTTCACTGCCTATATGGCTTTTATTGTCAAGTGGAGTAAGCTCCACCCGTGCAGGCACTGAACATTCTCTATTTTTTATTATAACTTGACTGTGTGAACTGCACCCAGTAGCTGTTAATAGCATTAACAGCATAATCACTTTTATTTTTACTAATAACTTCATATATACCCCCTTTATCATTCTGAGGCGAAGCCAAATAATCTATATTCTTTTGTTGCACTAGGGCGGTGCAGACTTCCGCCCCAGTTTGTGAGCCAAAGTTCATATCTATATTAAAGGAGGAGTTTTTTTTACTCACATCATAAGCTGGCTCTAAACTTAAAAATGTGAGTAAATCATTTCTAGCTTTTAATTTTTCATTACATATCTGTTCTGCTTGCTGCACCTGCTGCTGTAATGCTTTTATATTCTTATCCATTTCACCTATTGCAGCATCTCTTAATGAAACCTGCTCTTTCAATACCGCATTAGCTTTTTGCAGTGCCTTATTTTCTGCACTGTATACCGCTAATAATACAGACAGCACCACAATAACAGCTAAAAAAAACAGTATAATATATTTACTTAATACATTTATATTCATAAAAAACCTTGTCATTCTGAGGACGAAGTCCGAAGAATCTATTTATTTTATTTATCCGCCATTAATACCATCTATAAAATTTTGGAGCATGTATCCAAAATTTTATTCTGCTGAAAGTAATAAAATGGTGAATTTTATTACTTTTGCATTGTGGGGGTAGTATAGGGGGAGCCTGCTCACCCTATAAGTTCATAATGCGGGTAGTCTTTAAGATTAGTAAAATCTCTTCCCCATTTTACTTTGATATTCAGCTCTTCCGCTTTTGCCATAATCTTTTCACCCAGCCGTTCAAATGCTGGTATATCATCCCAATTCAAAGGCAGTGGCACTACATCAACAGCCCTGCTTGGCTTCAAGTTATGCTTGGACTGTCCAAATTTCGCTTTACTTTTGCCTGTATTATATGCTTTTTCCTGCTCATATCTGCCACGAAACCCGCATATAACAGCACATTTTTCAGTCTCTGCAACTGCTTCTATCAGCCTTATTAAATCACTGTGGCAGGTATTTAGTTTTTGTCTGCTTACTTTTGATAATGGCATGTATAATCACCTCTTATGTCATTATGAATGCCTGCTTGCAGGCATATTCTCTTTTCATAAGCTGATTATATATATTTAGAATAAATAAATACAGGCAAGGAATATTAAAAATATTTATTATAGACGAGCGGTTTTTGCATAGGTAGGAATCAGAATTTGCACAGGCTGGTAAAGAAACCCTGCCAAAAGGCAGGATAATTATTAACATAATTCTTTTCGCAATAACTCACGAATATATTCTGCTACACTGCGATAATTTTTTTGTTCAATTACAGTATACATTTGCTCTGCCAGCTTTGGTGGCAAAACAACCTTTATTGCCACCGCTTTCTCTTCAGCAGGCAGTTTTTTTCTACCTGCTCCTCTCGGATTTCTTATTTCTCCACTCATATTACACCTATTATTATAAAGCAAAATATGTTTCACAAATATCTTTTTCTTCATCAAACTTATCAGCAACATAAACGGTAATATGTGCAGGTATTCCATTTTTACCGTCAAATTTACCAAAATACTCAACTTCTACTTCATATAATTTAAAACCTTCTTGTTCAGTATATGGAGTTGCAAAATCTGATTTTTCTACTGCATCTTCGTTTAATGCTCTTGTGTCTGCACCAAAGTCTTCCGTGCCATTCTCTTTAACAAACAATGATAAAATATCCAGTTTTTCTTTCTCTGATTGATTTTTAATTTCATTTAAAGTTTTCATTTTATTCTCCCTTGCATTCATTTTATATGCTTAATATAAGTCTTATATCTTAACTTGTCAATACTTTTTTTTAATTTTTAGAACTTTTTTATTGACAAAACTAAATAATTATAGTATAAATAATTATCAGATAAAGAGAAAATACTTTTTACTGAAATAAATAAAGGAGGTGAAAAAGTTGAGCATAAAAAAAAGGCTCTCTTTTATAAGCGAGATTTTAAAAATAGTTACAGCTATTTTAAAAATTATTAAGCTTTTTAGAGAGCTCTAACAACAAACTGGGTAGCAGCTTCACCGCTACCCTTTATGCTCAATATATAGATATTAAAATTTTTGTCAAGCAAGAAAAAGCCCTGCTCAATCACTATGCAGGGCTTAAATATTATCATAACTCCTGTTATTTATTATTTAATAATATATGTGTTTTATTAACAGTCTGTCGTATATTTGAAAAATTATAAATTTTGCCACACTTGGCACATGCTGTATTATCATTCATATCTGTATATCTATACCCATGTTCATCAATAGCTTTTATATATTCTGTATCGTTAGTGAATAATAGTAAAAAATTATTTATTTCACCACACTCACATTTAAATTGATGTGGCAATACTCCTCTTTCTAAAATAAACTTATAAGCATATACAACATCATCAGGTATATTAATATTAATTGTTCTATTTATGCGAAGTGGTGGCATCACAGCTCTTCTGTATGCAAATATATTGCGTCTAGGTGTATATCTTCTGTTATATCTTTTTTTAGAATAACTGCGTCTTCTCATAATTTACTAAATCTTCCTATCCTGCCAAAAGGCACGGTTGTATCCTATTAGTTTTTTTCATCTTTTGGCATATCAAGCCTTAATGTAATAGTTTTTGGTACAAAAGGATCCTCTGCTGTAATGTTATCAGTGCTGTATGTGGCATTTTTTATAACAAGCCCAAATATTGTCATATTATCAGAGCCTGTGCTTTCATTTATTTTTATATTAATATCTTTTGCTTCAAGCTCATAATTAATATGTTTTGTATTGTCTGCTCCATTATAATTTGCCCATATTCTCTGTTTTGATGCTGTATTTTGATAGTCTACTGTTACTTTTCTTGGACTTGTACTTGTAATATCATTTAGACAGTAGTTAAAATAGTTTATAAAACATTCAAATGTATAGTTGTCTGAATTTGCAACATCTCTTAAGTGTTGTGCATTATATGCTCTATAACCTGTACTTGCAGGGCAGGTAGATAAATTATCATGATAAGTATCTAAATTTGCATATGTTTCATCATCTAAAAAAACAGCAGGAATCAATGCACTAATACTTGTATTATACAGCTTTTTAGCCATATTTATGCCGTCTACTACTTTTTTTGCCATAACTTCTGCATCAGTATAACCGTTAAAATAGGCATGGTTAGTCTGCCCCTGATACCTTGAATAATATCCGAACCAGTTTTCATATTCTGTGTCGTATTCTCCGCCGCTGCCGCAGGAAATAAATATAAGTGAAAAAATAAATACTGATAATATTTTAATACTTCTCATTAAGTGCCTGTTCTAATATTTTTAATCTTTGGACTGCTAAATCATCAGGAAGCCCCATACTTCTTAGTGCGTTTAAGCGTATTTTTTCATTTTTTACAAGGTTTAAAGTCCATGTTTTCTTACTGTCTATGACAGATGCTTTATTAATAAGTTCAATTGCATATTCTGGGTCCTTATCTATAATATGATTTGCTGCCTGCCTGAAAGCATAACTTTGCAGCCTTTCACTAGATGATGAACTGTTTGCAATTTTTAATATATAAGCAATATTGCCTGTTTTATAAAATTTAGCCATAGTATCATAAGGGGATGGAAGTGTTTTTATATCATAATCATTATGGCTTAAAAAATTTACTATATTTAATTCTTCCTGACATTTTCCAAGTGCAGCAAATGCTCTTGCATCTTCTAAAAGAGGAAGGCTTTCTTCCGGGTCTGCTGTAACTATAACTATTGCAGTGCGTGCCATATTACAGAAATTACCCATATCTCTGAATTTTGCAACAGCACGGTTATAGGTATATGATGCCATTCGTTCTCTGCCCTGCAGCTGATAATCTACGGCTCTTTCTACTAAAGTCATACCAAGCAGCATATCATCTCTTTGAGTTTTGCTTGAGCAGGCTGTAATTATGATACATAAACATACAGCCAGCATTACTATAAATTTATTTATCATTTTAAAGGAACTTTCTCCGGTGTTTTTTCATTGCCTATACTAATTGGCCAAGTATTTTGTATTTTTAAAATTAATTCATTACCACTTTCAACAATAGATTGTATTTCGCTTCTTAATTCATCTAAGTTTTCTGTTCCGTCTGCTGCGTTTTGTGAGGCACGCTCTAAGTTTGCTGCTATCTGGTCAAGTCTTGAAACAATAGGGGCAATAATACGCACCATATTCTGCACTTCACTTACTACTTCATTTGTGCCTGCAACAATAGGTTCAGAATGTTCATCAAATATTTCTAATGAGCGTTTTAATGTAACACTTCCGCTTTCCACATTATGTGCCATACGCACAGCAGATTCGCTGAAACTTCTTAAATCCTGTAAAAAGTTTTGAATTTCATTCTGCACAACATCTGAGCGTAAATATCCTAAAGAGCCTTCCTTATTGGCAATATCATAGCCAATAGAGCCAAGACCACGCATAAATTTATTAAAGTCACCGTCTTTATCAGCAAATCTGATTAAAATAGTATTTACACTGGCAACAATTTCTCTTAAATCAGCAACAACAGGTGTTACCTGTTCCAAAATACCCTGCAGCCCCTGATCTCTTTTAAGGCTGAAAATACTACCTGTTTCAATGTTTGGTGATTCGCTTTGCAGGTTTGTTTTTACATCAATATAGCTGCTTCCTATAATATTTTGCAGACTTAAAGAAAATACAGAATCCTGCCTAATCCACTTAACATATTTAGTAGGGACACCTATCTGCATAATAACACGGCCGTCATCCTGCAGTGCTAAATCGTTTACTCTGGCTATCTGGAAACCTGCATATTTTACAGGCATACCTTTTGCCAGATTTTCACCAGTATCAGTATATACATCTATATAAACTTTTGTTGTAAAAATATCGCGGCTTATACCAATAGCGATAATGAGAGCTATAATGATAACAATAGCAATAACAACAAAAAGTCCTACTTTTATCTCTAAATTTTTAAAACGAGGGTCTGCCATGAGTTATATGGTATCTCCTTAAAATCTAAGTTTTTATATTCATCAAAATATCTATAATTTTCTACCACAGTTACTTCAATACTTGCAACATCTTTTATAAAATGTATAAATGGTGAGTAGTCGTCAGTCAAAAGCATCCTATGAGGCAGAAAGAAAAATATATGCTCTGGTTTTCTAATAGATGCCCGCAGATATTTTACTAGTAAAAGCTCAAATTCATTTAATTTTTTAGGCTTATAATACATAGCATGAGCCATATTGTATTTTTTAAGCATATTTAATACTATTTCTTCAGCTTCTTTGCGTTTTACATTTTCAAAATACTGTAAAGGCAGTGAAATATTTTCGCAAATAGAAAGCGTTGCAATTAATGGTATATTGTAAGATACTATACTTACATTACTCCATATAGTTTTTTTCATCAACTCACTCTGCATTGTGTCAGCTAAATAATTAGCTTTTAAGGTTACAATGTTTTTCATATAAAAATTTCCCCTAAAATGATGATGATAATAAAGGTAAAAAATATACCAATCATTGCACTCATCATTCCTTGAATAAGGGCTGTTTGTGAGTTCTGCATTTTTTGTGCTATATATATAGGGATAGATGCAGCAATAAACCCTATTAATACTGTTTTAAAAACAAATGTTGCTATATCTGATAATGAGATAGTAGAAACAATCTGACTTAAAACATAGTCAAGCGAAGTGTTTGACTGGAAGCTCAATAATGTATAGCCGCCAATAATAGCAAGGGTAGAAAAATATATGGAAAGCACAACCATAGATACTACACTTGCAGCTACTCGCGGAAAATATAAATATATATAAGGGTCAATATTCATAGCTTCTAATGCTTTAATTTCCCTGTTAAATTTCATCATACCTACATCAACAAGCAAAGTTGGAGATGTTCTTAATGTTATAAGGATACCACTTATTAATGGTCCTGTGATTCTTATAATAATCGTAGTTAATATTGGCCCAATATTAGAAGCAGCATCAAGAGCAATAAGTACTTTTGTAATAGTGCCAACTAATGTCATACCTAAAAGCAGAGCCGTAATAGTCATAATAACAATAAGCTCAAAGCCTGAAAAATATATCTGTTTTAATACAGCCATATGCACTGCAGGTGAGTAAGAATATTTACTGAAAATACCCTTTGATGAAACCTGTAAGCAGAAAAGACTGTGACCCTTAAAAAAATTACCAATGGTTATAACATTTGAGCCTATTTTATATAATAGTTTATACATATTAAAATATTATACTTTTTTTTGTTTAATATCAATACATTTTAAAAAGAATATAATTTTTATTTAAGATTGTTAAAATAAATATTTATTATGGTAAATATAATTAAAATTTTAAAGATATCTTACTAAATCAGCTAAAATAAGCTTTTGCTGATTTAGTAAGGTAAAATATATTATCCAGCTGTAATACCGCCATCTACAAGGTAAAGCCCGCCTGTTATAAAACTTGCTGCATCTGAAGCAAGAAAATACATAAGTTCTGCTACTTCATAAGGCTCTCCAACTCTGCCAATTGGATAAAGTTCTGATTCAGCTTTCCAGTATGATTCAACATTTCCTCCGTGAGTAATATCTGCAAAACTTTTGAAAAGTTTTTCTGTTAGTGGTGTTTTAATTGTGCCTGCACATACTGCATTAACTCTGATATGTTTTGGACCTAAATCTATAGCCATACTTTTTGTAATTTGTCCCAAAGCACCTTTTGTAAGCCCGTAGCCAAAGCTGTTTGGTTTTCCTACATAGCACTGGTCAGAAGCATTTATAACTATTGAGCCTTTGCCTTTGCGTATAATATAGGGAACTGCAGCTTTTAATGTATATACAGTGCCTTTAATATTTGTATCAATCATTAAATCTAATTCATCAATGCTGATATCAAGCATAGTATTGCAGCGATGAATGCCTGCATTTGCAACTACACAGTCTAAATCGCCATATTTTTTGTATGTTTCATTAACTGCATTTTCTAAATCAGCAGGGTTAGTGGTGCTGCCTTTTATAAATAAAACATCAAGCTTTTTAGCAAGCTTTTGACCATCTTCAGTATTTTTATCCATAAATGCTGTATTCCAGCCTTCCTGATTAAATTTTCTTACACATGCAGCACCAATGCCTGTTGAGCCGCCAGTTATAAAAACAGTTTTTTGTATCTTTTAATTCCTCCTTATGTGTAAAATTAAATGTAGTATAACAAAAAATTGATTAAAAATAAATTTATTTTTATATAAAATAAAAAATTATAGAAAAATTAAAATTTAATTATCACTACTTATAATTGATAATATTTTTATACAGAATCTTGTATGTCACAACTGCTTGACTAGAATATTCTTATATGGTAATCTACCAAAGTTTGAACAGATACTTTTTTGTTTGACTAAAAATCAATTTATTAGTAAAATAAAACATAAAAATAAATTGTGCTAAAATTGCATATATTAAAGTGGAGGAAGCATGGTACGCAAAAAAACTATTATGGATGGTAATATGGCAGCAGCCCATGTGGCTCATGCTGTAAACGAGGTAATAGCTATTTATCCTATTACACCATCATCAGTTATGGGTGAAATATCTGATGAAAAAAGTGCAAAAGGTCAGGTAAATATATGGGGTTCTGTCCCATATGTTGTTGAACTGCAGTCTGAAGGTGGTGCAGCAGGAACTGTGCATGGCTCATTAACTGCTGGTGCTTTAACTACTACTTTTACAGCTTCACAAGGTCTTTTATTAATGATACCTAATATGTATAAAATAGCAGGGGAACTTACACCTACTGTTTTTCATGTTAGTGCAAGGGCGTTAGCTGCACAGGGTCTTTCTATTTTTGGAGACCATTCAGATGTTATGGCATGCCGTGCGTGCGGCTGGGCAATGCTTGTTTCTAATAACCCACAGGAAGTTATGGATATGGCATTAATTGCTCAGGCAGCTACTCTTAAAAGCCGTATTCCATTTCTGCATTTTTTTGATGGATTTAGAACATCACACGAACTTTCTGTTGTGGAAGAATTAACTTTTGATGATATGCGTTATATGGTTAATGATGAACTTATAAAAGAGCATAGAAAAAGAAGTCTTACTCCAGATAAGCCAGCAATTAAAGGCACTTCTCAAAATCCAGATGTTTATTTTCAAGGCAGAGAAACAGTTAATCAATATATGGATAATGCTGGTGCTGTTATACAGAGTGAAATGGATAAATTTGCAGAATTAACAGGCAGACAGTATCATTTAGTAGATTACTATGGTGCCCGTGATGCAAAAAGCGTAATTGTTGCAATGGGTTCAGCATGTGATGTTATAGAAGAAACTATTGACCATCTCAATGCAAACGGAGAAAAACTTGGTGTTGTTAAAATTCACTTATTTCAGCCTTTCCCAGTAAAAGCATTTGTCAGTGCTCTGCCTAAAACTGTAGAAAATATTGCAGTGCTTGATAGAACTAAAGAGCCTGGTGCTGTTGGTGAGCCGTTATATTTAGCAGTCCGCACAGCAATAGGTGAAGCAATGGCTGCAAAAATCACTTGTTTAGAAAAATACCCACGAGTTCTTGGCGGAAGATTTGGGCTTGGCTCAAAAGATTTCACACCAGCTATGGTTAAGGCAGTTTATGAAAATGCTGTATCAGACAATCCAATTTTTGGCTTTTCTGTTGGTATTGATGATGATGTTACTCATAAATCATTAAAATTTGATGCTTCATGGATTATACCTTTAAAAAGTTATAATGCAATGTTTTATGGTCTTGGCTCTGATGGCACAGTTGGTGCAAACAAAAATACTGCAAAAATTATTTTTACAGAAACTGGTAAAAATTCTCAGGCTTATTTTGTGTATGATTCTAAAAAAGCAGGCTCTATGACTATAAGCCATGTTCGATTTGGTGCAGAACAGATAAAAAGCTCATATCTTATTCAAGAAGCAGATTTTATCGGCTGTCATAATTTCAGCTTTTTAGAAAGGTATGATTTACTTTTACCACTCAAAAAAGGCGGAATATTTTTACTTAACAGCCAATACAGTAAAGATGAAGTGTGGGGCAGACTTCCAGCACTTGTTCAAAAAGAAATTAGAGAAAAAGAAGCAGAGTTTTATGTGGTTGATGCGGTAAAAATAGCACAGGAACTTGGACTTGGTTCACGAATAAATGTAATATTACAGTCTGCATTTTTTGCAATATCTAATATTATAACAAAAGATAATGCACTTAATGCAATTAAAAGTGCAATACAAAAAACTTATGGTAAATATGGCGAAGAAACTGTTGCAAAAAATAATGCTGCAGCAGATGCAGGCTTTGAAAAACTTTACAAAGTAGACTATTCTTCATTAAAAGATGAAAGTACACTTCATACATTAATCAATGGCTGCTTAACAGATAAAAAAGCAAGCAGTTTTGTGAAAGATGTAACAAGTATATTGGTTGCAGGGGAAGGGGACAAAATAAAAGTATCTCAAATGCCTGTTGATGGAACATGGCCAACTGGCACTGCAAGATTTGAAAAAAGAAATATTGCAGTTAATATTCCAGTATGGGACCCTAATGTATGTATTCAATGTGGAATATGCTCATTTGTATGTCCGCATTCTGCTATCCGTATGAAATATTATGATAAAGAGCTGCTTAAAAATGCTCCAGCTTCATTTAAACATACTGATGCAAAAGGTAAAGAGTTTGCAGGATATGCAGCAACAGTGCAGGTTGCTCCAGAAGACTGTACAGGCTGCACTACATGTGTAATAAACTGTCCTGCAGTAAATAAAGTAGACCCAGAAAGAAAAGCCATTAATATGGAGCCGCAAACTCCATTAAGAGTGCAGGAAGTAGAAAATTTTGAATTTTTTGAATCTATTCCTGAGCTTGCTGTTGAAAAATATAATAAATCAACAATTAAAGGCAGTCAGCTTGCACCTCATTTCTTTGAATTTTCTGGTGCATGTGCAGGCTGCGGTGAAACACCTTATATAAAATTGTTAACTCAGCTTTTTGGTGACAGGCTTTTAATGGCAAATGCAACAGGTTGTTCATCAATTTACGGTGGTAATCTGCCTACAACTCCATACTGCACTCGTAATGACGGCAAAGGTCCTGCATGGAGTAACTCATTATTTGAAGACAATGCAGAATTTGGCTTTGGTATGCGTTTAGCTGTTGATTACTTTAAAGGTAAAGCAGTAGATTATTTAAATGCTAATAAAAATATTGCAGATACTGCACTTATTGAAGATATTCTTGCAAATACGGATACCCATGACCAGGAAGAAATAGAGAAACAGCGTGAAAGAGTAGCAAAATTAAAAGATGCAGTTAAATCATCAAATGTGTCAGGAAAAGATGATTTTTTAAGCATTGCTGACTATTTAACACCAAAATCAGTATGGATATTAGGTGGCGACGGCTGGGCTTACGATATAGGCTATGGCGGTTTAGACCATGTGCTTGCAAGTGGTGAAAATATTAATGTGCTTGTACTTGATACTGAAGTATATTCTAATACTGGCGGTCAGGCTTCTAAATCTACTCCACTTGGTGCTTCTGCAAAATTTGCTACAAGCGGTAAAGTGAGAGAGAAAAAAGATTTAGCAATGATATCTATGACTTATGGAAGTATTTATGTTGCAAAAGTTTCTCTTTCAAACCCTGCTCAGTGTATTAAAGCATTTATTGAAGCAGAGCGTTATAATGGACCATCTATTATTATAGCTTATGCACACTGTATTGCTCAAGGTATTGATATGACAAAAGGCTCATTAGAGCAGAAAAAAGCAATAAATGCAGGCTACTGGACACTGCTTAGATTTAATCCTGAATTAATGGAAGAAGGTAAAAGCCCGCTTATTATTGACAGTAAGGAGCAAGGCAGTGATTTAGCAGGATTTATGGACGGCGAAAACAGGTTCCGTTTAACTAAAAAAGCTAATCCAGAAAAATATGAAAAACTTGTAGATATTGCAACAACAAAACTTAACCGCAGAAATAGAATAATGCGAATTATGTCTGAACATTTAGCAGATAATAAAGAATAAAATTAAAAATATCAGACTGTCAAAAAAGTTATTGATAATTATAATAAGAAATATTATTTGCATTAACAATTAATTTGTTTAACTAAACTTGGAGCGTGTATCCAAGTTTAGTTACCATTATAGCCTAATA
>CAJUJZ010000009.1 GCA_910586745.1 uncultured Mucispirillum sp.
GCTTACTCCAGCTGTCTGGGGTAACATATACATCACCTACATACGCATAAGCAGGGACAGATAACGCTAACAAATATGTTAATGTATATAACATCAGCCTTTTCATAGGCATAACTCCTTAATTAGTTGTTGCTGCTGTTTAATTCTTCAAGCAGCAGCTTATCTTCTCGTATAAAACCTTTGGAAAATTCAGCAATATATTTGTATAATTTGCTTTCTATTATCTTCTGCTCTATTAATTTATCATAAAAATGATATATCCATTTATCAAAGTGATTTTTATGAAAATCTAACTGCTCTAGTATAAGTTTAGAATATTCACTATTATCCTCAGTATCGGCACTCATATATGCAAGTTTGCTCATAAATACCAGCTCTATACAAACATTATCATAATCTGCCTGTAATTCTGATGATAGTGCAAAACCATATTTATGAAACAGTTTTATCATATCATCATTTGATTCTTGTCTTAAAATATGGTCTTCAGAAATATAATAGGATTCTTCCTGCTGAGCAGTGCCAGGTAAACATAAGCATGCCGTATATTCTCTGCTTATATGCAGATTTAATTCATCTAACTCTTTTCTTGACAAATTTTTTATTGTATTTATAAATTGAAGCATTCCATTATAGCCATTTTTCATGTCTGTATTTTCACTTTCATTTACAATCTGGCTTAACTGAGACAACATATCTTCCATCATTTTATAAAATTTTTCATTTGGCATATTATATAGACAGTTTCTTAAAAATAAATAAATACTGCCTCTTGCTGAATGAATTTCATTTTTTAAAGAGCTTTCCATTATTTTATACCTTTTATATTAGGGGAGATTTCTCTCCCCATTTTTATTTATTTTACATAATTGCTTGATGCTTTTGTTATACTAATTGATGTTTTTTTCTTTACATAGAATGATGGTTTAGTATCATTAGTATTATTTACATAAGCATAAGGAAAATCACTAGGATTAAGTTGAACAGCACCATTGTATTCGCTTAAGATATAATCTTTTGTTCCAAAATCTAATGCTCTTCCTACGCAGCTTTGAACACATGCTGGCTTTTCGCCTTTATCAAGTCTGTCTTTACACATATCGCATTTTTGCATAGGGTGTTGGACTTTCCAGCTTTCAAGTGCGTTTGGCTCCTGCTTATCACCTGCTATCTGCGGTTTGGCAAATGGACATGCAGTAATACAGCTTAATGCTCCCTGACATAAGTCTCTGTTAACATATACAATACCATCATCTGTTTTGCTGATAGCATTATATGGACATACATTTTTGCATGCAGGCTCTTCACAGTGGTTGCAGCCCATAGATAATGGGAAAAATCCACCATCTTTTTCATAAGTAAACTGTTTACGCCATGCAACAGGTCCCGGTTCAACTTGATTCCAGTCTTTACATGCTACTGTGCAGGAATTACATGACATACATCTTGTTTGGTCAAAATAAAAAGCATATTGTATTTTTTCTATAGCCATAATCGCACCCTTTATATATTAAATTCTGTTTCAGGTTTAATGATAACATAAGCAGACTGCTGAGCGTTACCATGGTCATATCTTGATGGAGTTGAAGCTATCAGTGTATTTGCATTACCACCATCATCTACTCCGTCTGTATTAGGGTCATACCAGCCACCTTGGTGCAGGTTTAAATGACCTGGAATACAGCGGTCTGTAACACGAGCAATAACTCTTACTTTACCAATAGGATTTTCTACACGGCAAAGCATACCGTCAGTAATACCGCGTTCTTTTGCATCTTGAGTATTTATCCATATCTCATGCCATGATGCAGTTTCTCTGTTTTTATTATAGATCGCAGAGCTTATCATTGGTGATTCATAAGCTGCAGCAGAGTCTACTGTTTGTCTTTCTGGAACTATGCAGTATTCTTTCCAGTCATTACCACTTGCCCAGCCACCGTTTATAGTTCTGTGGTTAAGCTCTCGTAAAAGTGGGTTTTCATCATGTGTTGAGTGAACTCTAAATCTATCATGAGTTGTACTCATTGTAAGAGGTTTGTCTCTTCCTGTTCCTGCAAAAAATGCTGCATTTGGACCCTTTTTATTCTCACCTGTAGCAGAGTCAACTTTTTCAAAACCGTTATAAGATTCTTTGAAACAGTCTTCAAAGTTAAAATACATTGGTATTGGATAGACTTTTAAGTCGCCTTCTGCATCTCTATTTTCCTGACCACGATTTTCAGCAGGAAGCCAGCCATGATATTTTTCAAAAGCATGTTCATAATCCCACTGAACTCTGCCATTATAAATTTGAAATTTACCAGACATTTCAGGTCTTGAAGAAGTATCAATCAAAGAAGCAGCACTATTTGCAGCACTTGAATATGTGCTTGCATCAAATTTATTATAAAACTTCTGATTATTTGTGTCAGTGCCTGCTTCAGTAAATACAAATGGAGTATTCATTGCACCATTAAGATAATTATCAAGATTTTGTCTGATTTTACCAACTTGTGAAATATTATTACGAGCACCTGCTGTCGTATCGCTGTCTGTAATTAACTTTCCATTACTTCTATAGTCAAAATAGCTTGTAGTCGTTCCTTTTGTTTCATAGTATGCCGTGCATATATATTCATCATTATTTTTAGCTGGTGTAAACTGGGCACCATAAACTTCATCTCTTGTCATACCATAGTATTTTGAAGCAGGGGCTGCAGTTGCTTTATCTACTGCTGCATCAAAATAATTTCTTATAGGTTTAAAACTTGAATTTCCAGTATATTTACTTGGAGCAGCACTAATACCAGTAGTTGTTTTGCCACCATAACTTATTTCTCCAAGCTGGCTTTGAGCAACCCATGCTTTATAAGTCATTGTCCAGCTGTCAAGAGCATCACCTAATGGCTCTACAACAGGTGGTCTATACATTGCTTTAGACTGACCGCCAAATGCTTCCCTGCCTACAGCTTCAAGCTGAGAAACTGCTGGCAATACATAGTCCATATATCTTGCAGTTGGTGACATAAACAAATCAAATGTTACAAGACAAAGGCTGTCTGCATTAGTATAGCCGCCGCCTTCTTGTGAGTTTAATGCAGGTATTGCTTTATACATTGCAGTTAAATCGTTTGTATTCATGTGCTGGTTGACCATAATTGCACCACCAGCATTTAATATCATACGGATACCAGAATATATTGGGTTACCGCTTGCATCTTTTTTAACTTTATAATATGTTTTTCCACCTATCTCTTCTGTTTGAAGCTGGTCTGGATTTGATGGATCTTTTTCAAACATAACTAATGATTTAACACCACCATCATTTGAATAATATCTTTTACTCATATCCCAGTCTGGAATATTTTCACCAGTATATCCTCTTTCTGGAGTTAAATAGTCTTTAAAAGCTATTTTAATACCATTAAACCATTCTTTACATGAAATACTGTTAACTGTCCTATCAGAAATAGATACTTCACCTGTATAGTCATTATTATTATTTGCAGTAGTTCCAGCATTACCAACAGTAATTGTTGAAAAATCTATATAATTATTGCTGTCACTGTCGGCAACAGGACCAAGAGAGTTTGTAGCAGCCCATGCTCCGCCAAATGTTTCACCACTTAAACCAAATGTTTTTGTAACAGCCATAAGTGCAGTAATTGCCCAAAGCTGAATAGAGCCATTTAGCTGCTTTTGAGTGCCGCCAGCCCATTCATTAAATATTGGGTGCTGTTCTGGGTCAGTATACATATTTGCAAGCTCTCTGATTTTATCTGCTGGAACACCAGTAATTTTTTCTGCCCATTCTGGAGTTTTAGGAACGCTAAAATCTTTTTTGTATTGATATTCAGTTTCTGCACCTTTTGTAACAGTCCATGAAACTGCACCAACCCTTGGCATATCATTAACAAATTCATGATATTTTTTTGCTGTATAGTTTGTTGAGTTTGCATTATATGTTGGGTTACCGATAAGAGAAGCATCGCCGCCTAAAATGTATGATGCTAAGCATTTACCTGCTTCTACAGCTTCTACATGGCGGTAGTTTGTTGTATCAACTGGTTTATCTTTTACTATTTCACCAGTTGTTGTATTTACCCAGTATTCTGGAGATGCAAAGAAACCATGAACCATTGTATCTATATAATCTACATCTAATGCTTTAGAAGATTTTTGTACTTCGCCATTTGAATTAAATGTGTTTACAAGCATTTCATAAAGCATACCCATAATTAATGCAACATCTGTATAGTTACGAGATTGTATCCAGTCAGTATGGCATGTAACACCTGTATCAGTAAGCTCTGGTCCAATAAACCAAGCTCTGCAACCGCGTTCTTTTAATTTTTCAAATGCTCTAATATAAGACCAGCTGGCAGAGTTTACTGTTGTAAGCATGTTTGCTCCCCAAGAAACAACATTTTTTACAACACCTGCAATAGCTGGAAACTGCCATGCAACATTTGATGATTTAGTATATGCTCCGCAGGAACCCGGATGCCCCACAATAACTGAACCAAAGTGATATTGATAATAGCTGTAATCACCATAGCCGCCTCTTGCTCCAGCAGGTGTTAATGCAGACCTAGTTGAACCATAGCTTGCATAAGTACCTTGACTGCTGTAACCACCTGATGTGCCATAAATATTATGAACTGCACCAGGACCGTATTTAGATACTGTTGCTCTGTATTTTTCTGCAATTTCTTTTAAAGCCTGGTCAACAGGTATTCTAATGAAACCAGATAAATCTCCGCGTTGTTTTGTTTGTTTTAACGCATAACGGAGTTTTGCAGGGTGGTGAGCACGATATTTAATTGCTCTACCTTTAGGGCAGGTTAATGAACGAGCATCATTATACTGCTCTTTATTACGATAAGAGCCATCAAATGCATAGTCGCTGTCATCTGATGTAACTCTTACAATTCTTCCATTTACTACATGTAATTTTGAAACACAACGAACACCTGTGCCACAGTTATGAACACAAGATGTATAATAGATTTTTGGGTTAGAAAGGTCTTCTGGAGATACTACATTTTCTAAATTCCCCCCCCCCCGCCATAAATAATTTCGCCGCCATTATCTTTTGAGCAGCCAGCCACAGCACCAAGGGCACCCATTGCTGCCAGGCCTTTTAAAAAGGATCGTCTTGAAACAGAATTTTCTTCTAATGATTTTAAAACATTAGTTTCTTTTCCCATGTTCTTTGCCTCCAAATATTTTTGTATTATCAATATACTAAAAAAACAAGACATTATCAACTATAAAATGTCCACTTTTTCTCCATAGTTGACAAATATAACTTTTTTGTTAATTTTAATCAAATATTTTTATTTAATATTATCAATAATTAAGACTATTTTACTCTTATTATAATATTAAATATATATGAAATCTTATAATTTTTACAGTAATTTGTATCTGAAATAATATACAACCTTGTAAAAATATAATAGAATATAGCACATTAATTTTTTTATAAATATTTTTTAAAACAATTTTTATAATATTCAACCATATATAAAATGATTATATTTTATATATCAACTATTATTTATAAAATAGAGTGTGCAGCATAACAGAAACATTATTCATAATAACTATCAATCATTAAAAATTTATTGTTTAATTTTCTTATTAATATTTAAACTGTATTTTAATTAGCTGGCTGCATTTTGATATATGATATTTTGATATTATAATTACTCTAATAATATATAAATTTATTATTGCTGCATGGTATAGTGGATAATATAATAGTTTAATACATAATTCAGGGAATTTATGAATGTCAGATTGTAAAAACAATGAAAGCTATTTCCATGGTGAACATGCAGAATATTATGGTAATAAATGGAAAGCTTTTTCAAAAAATGGCATTGATTTTTTTGAAAAAGTTATCCCATTGATGTATAACGAAAATACAGGTGTTAACTATTTTAAGGAAATTAATAATACTCAATATCTTGGACTGCTCTGTGAAAAATATTCTCCAGTTTCTTTTTTATTTATTTTTGAAATAAATGAAAATAAAAAAACACATGACTTATTATCAGTATATCCAGTTTTAAAAGACTGCAGCAATAATATTATATTAAAAGAAAAATATGCCTGGCCTGTTGAAGCAGAAGGTGAAATAGCGAGTATTATTGAAAATAACGAATATATTATCCTTAATCTTCACAATCCTTTTTTTGCTGTAGATGTAGACAAATTTAAAATAGATTCAAAAATAACTATTTCACTTGCTGGACTTGCATATTCTATTACTAAGCTCCATAAACAGCAATTTAAAGTATCAGAAGGCAAATTTTATGAATTTGCATTAAAAAATTTTTTAGAAAAAAATCCAAATAAAACTGAAAGAGATTTTAACATTCCCACTATATCTATAAATCCAGAAACTTTTAGAATGATAAAACCTACAAAATATACTGCTGAATACATAGTATCTGGCATTATAAAAAAAATCTCTGAAATTATTGTTTTAGATGAGCCTGTTAAAATATTACAAGTAGATATTGGTCATGAAGAAAATAATGAACCATTATTAATTAATGTTTATGCTTCTCATCATGTATGTGAGAAATGTACATTACAAACAGGTGATAATATAACAGCACTTATATGGCTTACAGGTTATTTTGAAAAATAATTATTCAAAAAATACTGTCATTTAAGCTGCATATTATATATTTTAGCAGAAATACATTTAGATGAAAACTATGTTTTTTAAGTAACATATATACTCTTATATATAATATATATTTTGAAAAATACTAATATAATAATCTAAGTTTATAATATGCTAAAAGGTTTAGAACATCACACACTTTTTGAGACAGTATTTAATGAAATTTATTTATTATATATTTTATAAAATCTTTTTAATCACAACTACCCATTCAATGGGTAGTTTGCTCTTTGGCTGTAAGCCACTATCACTTGCAGCTTCTATTGTGCTGACTTGTTCAAGTCACATTGCAGTTATTACTATTTTATCGCTAACAGTGATATTTTTTTTACCAGCTGCCCTTTAAAAGGGCATTATATTCTTTTACACTTAATTTATCTTGTAAAATATCTTCCTTTTCTTGGTCTTAGATATATTTTCTTACAGTTGCTTCATTTAATCCAACTGTGCTTACATAATAACCTATTGACCAAAAATGACGGTTACCAAACTGATATTTTAAATTTGCATGTCTCTCAAATATCATTAAAGAACTTTTGCCTTTTAAATAGCCCATTATATTTGATACACTATACTTTGGTGGAATTGATAATGGTTAATGGACATAGTTGGAAATTAAATGACCTTCTAATATCTCTATTCATTTATAGGGACATAAACTTTTTATAATATCTCTTATACTTTCTCTATATTTATTACAAATTATTTTTATTCTATACTTATGCGTAAAAATTATATGATAGACTGTGTGATATAAAAACACCCCATTTATTTATCCAATAAATGGGGTTCGCCTCATTTAAGCAGGCTTTTTATATAAATATTAAATTTTTAAATCTTATGCCAAACCATAGTCTACAAGCAACTGCTCTCTGTTTCTATTAAACTCATTATTGCTTGATTTATTATCATTAACCTGCAGAAAACCAACTATTGTACCTATTCTTGAACCCATATCTTCAATAGATTTGATTACTTTGCGAAGTTTTTGCTCTGTAATATCCTGAAACTCTAACGATTCTAATATTTTAAAACCAAGTGATTCAGCTTCAGAAAGATTACTTACTATTTTTTCATAAAGAGCCATAAACTCTGCTTCATGTTCTTTATTAGCAAGTTTTTTTAGTGCAGCAATATCAGAGATGAATGACTTATAAAAATCAGCCATACTGTCTGATGCTTCCATTGAGTTAATAGTGGCTTTTTCTGTATCATCATTTACACCTTCAAGCATTAATGTTACATTAGGCAGATTTTCTTTAGATTTTTCAAGCAGAGGGTCTATTTCATCAACTCTGTTTTTAGTATCTATAATAAGCCTTAAAAGCTCACCTATTTCACCTTTTATATTTATATCAATTTTACTGCCAGTTTCATCACCAGAAATGATTTTACCGGCAATTCTTTTTAACTCTTTTATTGACACTTGAACAGATTCTCCATCAGTTGTTGGGTTTACAGCAGGGGATTTATCTTCACCTACATCTGGTGTCAGCCTTTCTTCCTCATACTGTTCCACAACTGGATGAGTAATAATTTCAACCATTGGAACAGCATCAGGATCTACTACAGAAAGGTCAATGTCTACATCAGTATTTTTTTTTTCCTCTCTGTGCTTTTTATTAAGTTCCTCAGTTTCGGCTTCTCGTTTAGCAAGCTCTTTAACAATTAAGCTGTCTAAATCGTCCTGCTCAATTTGAGATTCCGAGCCTACTTGAAAGATTGCATTACTTTGCTCTAATGCATCTTTTAACACATCATCTGGATTTAGCTGCGGCTTCCTTTTTTTTTTATTCAATTCTTCTGTTTCTGCTTCTCTCATAGCTAATTCTTTAGCTATTAAAGCATCAATACTATCTTCAATATCAGAATCAGCACTGACTGTTTCTATAGCTGCTGTTTCTTCTACTGGAGCAGATGCTGTATTAATAACAGGTGCAGCAACACTATTTGCATCTGGAAGCATTGTAGTTTCAACAGGCTGTTCTTGAACAGGTGCTGGTGCAGCAACTGGAGCTGACTCTGGAGCAGTAATAGGTGCCATAACTGTTTGTTTAGTTGAACCAAGCATTTTTTTACGAAGTTCACTTTCACTTGCTTCACTTTCATTGATAACTCTATCAATATCTAAAAGCATAATTAATCGCGAATCATATTTGCAGATACCTAAAATATATTCTTGACCAATAGAACCAACTAAAGGTGGAGTAGGCTCAACCATAGAGCGTTTAATACGCATAACTTCTGTTACTTCATCAACAACAAAGCCTATATTCTCATTATTAATGTTTACTACAATTATTCTGGTTGCTTTATCAAAATCATTTTTTGCAAGATTAAAGCGAACCCGTAAATCAATAACAGGAACTACTTTACCACGAAGATTCATAACGCCAAGTATGTATGATTCCATACGAGGAACAATTGTAATTTCAATAGACCTGATAATTGTATTGATTTTCAGAACATCAATAGCATATTCCTCATCACCAAGCTTTACACCTACAAGCTGGATTTGGTCCATTTCTTCTGCATATTCACTTTGTTCAACATCATCAAATAATTCTTCACTCATTAGCAAGCCTCTATAATTTAGCTATCATCTGGTCTCTGATATCATCTATACAACCTACTGTTTCGCTGTCAGGAAAACGCAGATAATAAGGTTTTAATAATTTTACACATTCACTTACCTTTTCATCATAAGGTAAAAATCCTAATTTTTCAATATCTATGCTTAAATATTTTTTAACAACGCTTTCAAAACCATAAAATACATTAAGTTCTCTTTTAAATTTAACCTGATTTAATATCATACCAGGTTTAAATGATGCAACAAATGTGGTAATTGCTGCAGCAATATCTTTATCTATTTGAGCAGCTGCTTCTATAATTGATTCCACATTAGGAAAGTTCATACTTTTGCTGCGAAGTTTTTTATTAATATCTTCAAAATCCCATCTTTTAGAGAGAAAACGCTCAATATGGCGGTATATAGCAACTTTTAAAAAGCCATAAGCATTTTCAATAGATGTAGGTTCGCCGCTCATAACTACTATTTTTATATCAGCAACATTAAATAAGTCAACCATATTAAAGCTGGTGCCTGCACCTAAATCTAAAATAGTATAGTCATAATCCAACTCTTGAATATTTGTAAGTATTTTGATTTTTTCAAATTTAGTAATGTGAGCCATACCAAGAACATCACCAGAGCCACCGATAAAATCAACACCTGCTGGAGATTTAACAATAACATCTTTTAACTCACTGCGTTCACGAATAAAATTATATAAGCCGATACCAGGAACTTTAAGCCCTACAAAGTTATGCAGGTTTGCCCCGCCTAAATCCGCATCAACAAGTAATGTTCTATAACCTGCTGCACTTAAAGATAAAGCAAGACTTGATGAACAAAAACTTTTCCCTACGCCGCCTTTACCGCTGGCGATTGAAATTAACTTTGACATTATCAGCCCTTTAATAATTTATAAATATAAACTCTTATATTACCATCTATTATATCTATACAATGTTATTTGAAGAAATACAAGATAATTTTTATATTTTTCTTTATATAAAATAAATTTTTTTCATTATACCTTATATTTATTATCATTTTATATGTTTAATTTTTTTCAAATTCCTGCCATACAGGCTCTAATTCTTTATTAACTCTTTTAAGTCTGAAACCAAAAACTACAGCAGAAATAACCATTATACTGCACCATACAACAACTGTAATCTGTGGTGAAAAATGTTCTGTCATAATCCCTGCAAAAAATGCACCAAGTGGACCAAGTCCATATATTCCTATAGAATAAAGGCTTGCTGCTCTGCCACGCATATCACTTCTTATTGCTGACTGCAGATAAATATTTGTTGCAATCAATGCAGAAACAAGACCAAAACCAGCAGGCACCATAATAACAAGAGAAAAATAATAATTAGTGCTGAAACCAAAAATTATCATACATATACTGTGCAGCAAAACAAGAATTAATACAGCATTAGGCAGTTTTCTCATAGTAATAAATGCACCAACAACAAAAGCACCAATCATGGCACCAAGTCCAAAAAAGCCCTGTAAAAACCCTAATACCTGTGATGTGCCATGAAGCACATCTTTTGCAAAAATTGGAAGCATTACAGTATAAGAATATGAGAAAAAACCAACCACTATAAAAAATGCAAACACAGCACGCATATAATATACATTTTTAGAATATTTAACAACTTCTACAATATCCTGCACTATACTTTGTTTTTTTGTTATTTTATTTTCCCTTTGTCTGAATTTTATAATAAACAATGCTGCAATTACAGGAATATTGCTGACAGCTGTAATTGCAAAACATAATGCTTCATCAGTCAAGTGTATAATAAATCCTGCAATAGAAGGCCCTATCAGTCTTGATAAATTAAAAATAACAGAATGGAGAGCTATAGCACTTTTTAAATCAGAATTTTTATTAACCATTAATATAAGTGAGGCCTGCCTTGCCGGCATATCTATTGCAAATACCACACCTAAATAAAAGCTCAAAAACAGTATATGCCACATCTGCATAGTGTTGGTAAAAAGAAGTATCGACATAACTAATGCATGAAGTAAAGTTAAAGTCTGTGTCGCAATTATTAACTTTCTAATATTATGCTTTTCAAGCCATGCACCAGCAATTAAGCCAACAATAAATATAGGTGCATTTGATAAAAGCTCTACTAGTCCTAATAAAAAAGGCGATTCAGTAATGCGGTAAACAAGCCATGAGGTTGCAAGCTTCTGCACCCACATTCCTGTTAGTGCCACTGACTGACCTGCCATATATATAGAAAAGTTTCGTGATTTTAATGCATCAAAAGTATGAACAACCATATATTCTACCTTAAAAAATATGCTTAATTAATATAGTATACTTTATCAACATATAATAAACAATAAAAATAACATTAGAAAATAAGGAATAATGAAAATTATAAAAAGTTACCTGATATAAATTTATTTTATACCATATTTTGCATTGCCGCTTTCGTCACTGCCTTTATATACTTTATATCGTTTAGCAATAAAATATATGATAAAATAAGTAAGTATGGCAAAAATTATACCTACAAAGTGAGTGCCTACAATAAATGGTATAAAAAGCGTTTTACCTGCTTCAAAAAGAGATGAAAGAGTAACATTATCCCAGTCAAAAGTAAAAGAACTGTCCATACCAAGCAGCATAAGCCCTACTTTTGTTGTAAAAGCAAAGATAAACGGAATAGTAACAGGGTTTGTTATATATACCCCTATCATTAAAGGGTACACAGGCAAATTAAAATAACTTGATACAAAAAGAGCTATATATGTTTGAGTGCCAATATAAGGTGATATACCAATTAATGCACCAAGAGCAGATGATTTTGCAAGCACTCGTGGTGAAACATCAAGAGAAAGCATCATTTTCAGCTTTAATCTCATTCTGGCTATTAAACGAAGTCTTGATGTTTTATTTTTAAAAATTTTTAGCATTCAACACCTAGAAAATGTTTAAAGAAGATACAGCATTTTTTAAAACATTTTTTAGTTTTTCATCAGAAGCTGCAAAATTAACAGTTGCTTCTAAAAGTCCTTCTTTTGTACCGCAGTCAAATCTTTTGCCTTCAAATTCATAGCCATATACATCATAATATGTAGCAGTGTATTTTAATGCATCTGTAAGCTGCAGTTCGCCGCCTGCACCTTTTTCTATTTTATCTAATGCACTTAATACTTCAGGTGTTAAGATATACCTGCCTATGATTGCCATATTAGATGGTGGATTTTTTTCTGGTTTTTCAACCATATCTTTAAGGCGTGAGAATCTGTCATCAATTTTTTCTTTTATTTCAACCATGCCGTATTTAGATGTATCGCTTTTTGCAACAGGCATAAGGGATATTATTGGACGCTCTACTTTATCATAACATTCCATTAACTGTTTTGTAACTGGAGTTTTAGACAAAATAATATCATCAGGGAGAATAACTGCAAAAGGCTCATCTTTTACAATATCTCTAACACATATTACAGCATTGCCAAGACCAAGCATATATTTCTGGCGAACATATATAATATCAACCATTTCACTTATACGCTTCATATCTTTTAAGATATCTATTTTATCAGATAACTCCAGCTGATGATTAAGTTCCACATTAACATCAAAATGGTCTTCTAATGCTTTTTTAGTGCGACCTGTAATAAAGATAATCCTTTCTATACCAGCATCAATAGCTTCTTCTACCGCATACTGGATAAGCGGCTTATCTATTAATGTAATCATTTCTTTTGGTATAGCTTTTGTTGCAGGAAGCATACGAGTTCCAAATCCGGCAACAGGAAATACTGCTGTCTTTATTTTCATAAAACCCCCAAACAATATGTATTATTTAAACTAAAATACCATATAAACGGTCATAGTCAATACTTAAAAGTCCTGCTTTTGTTTTTTCTCCACAGTGTGAATATGAATAAAGCTTGCAAACCTGTCATACCATGCAGAAGGCATAGATACAGAAAGATGCCCAAAACTGTAATCATTAATTAAATAACCAGATGCACCAGAAATAGAAACAACCCATGGGCTGAAATTACGAAGAACTGGTTTTTCTAATTCTTTATTAAAAGAAAACTTGCTAATCATAGGAATAAGATAAGTAAGTGCTTCTATATGTTTTTCGCCACTTCCCCTGCCTATTGTAATAAGCTTATTATCTGCTGCATAAACTTCTATTCTTCTATTATTTGCAAAAAATACAAAATAATCTTTATTAAAAGTAGATACTAAATCAAAATCTGTATCCCAGCTGCATATATATTCACTGCCCTGTCCTATAATGCTGCTTGTAATAATCACACTGTCTTTATTATTAGCAAGCAAATCATGAAAGGAAGTATACTGAAGCCTGCCATCATGCTCATAAGTTTCATCATTTCTTAAAACACTTCTTTTAAAAAGCAAAAGGTCAGTAAAAGTTCCAGTTGATAATTCAGGATAAGATGTTGCCATATTTTTTTTGAAACCCATCATTTTAAATCTGGAAAAAATATTTCGCTTAAAAAGATAAACTCTGTCTTCCCGTTCCATTTCACCCTGAATTTCTGTGGTAAAGCATATATTTACTCCAGATAAGAAGTAAAATACGCGTTCAGCTCGGCTTATAGGAATATCTGAAGAATAGGCAGCAAACTTAACATTTGCACCATACATTTTCATTTCCATAGCAGCAAGACGCATATTAACTGATGGATTTACCATTAAAATATTAGCCATATATTTTCACTTCCCTGTAAAATGAATCCCGTTCACAAGCAACCATTCCTGCAGATTTTACCATAAATACAAGCTGTTCAGCAGTCATTGCCTCATCGGTATTTTTACCTGCTGCATAAGCAATATTTTCTTTTACTATTGTGCCATCTAAATCGTCAGCACCAGCACGGAGAGCAATCTGGGCGGTTTTATGACCAAGCATTACCCAGTATGCTTTTATATGTGGTATATTTTCAAGCACTATTCTTGCACATGCAGTAGTTTTAACATCTTCTATACCTGTTGCATGGAATTTGCCATGCAGAAATGTGTCATCTGGCTGAAATGAAAGAGGAATAAATGCAGAAAAACCAGAAAGACCACGGCTTAATGATTTTTCCTGTAATTCTCTTAATAACAAAAGATGCTTGAATTTATCATCATCATTTTCTAAGTGGCCATAAAGCATTGTGGCATTAGTAGTAAGCCCTGTATTATGAGCAGTTTCATGAATTTCAAGCCATCTGGAAGCTGGTATTTTTTCTGGGCATATCTGACATCTTACATGGTCTGCAAATATTTCTGCACCACCACCGGGCATCATTTCTACACCTGCTTTTTTTAATGCTTCTAAAACTTCTGCAACACTTTTACTTGAAATGCGGGAAAAATAATCTATTTCCACTGCAGAAAATGCTTTTATAGTTTTTTCTGGAAAGTTAGTTTTTAAAGCATGCACCATATCAACATAATATTCAAATGGATAATCAGGATGCAGACCGCCAACAATATGTATTTCTTTAGCATCCTGCCCTTTTTTAGAAACATATTTAACAGCATCATCAGGTGTCATATTATAAGAACCATCTTCATTTTTATTTTTAGCAAAAGCACAAAATTTACAGTGGCTCACACATATATTTGTATAATTTAAATGCAGATTGCGAACAAAAAACACTTTTTTGCCCCATTTTGACTGCCTTATTTTATCTGCTTTTTCTATAAGACTGTGAAATTCTAACTGAAATGGATTTTCCATATATCTCCCTGTAACACTTACTTTTCTATTTAAGACTATTATTATATCATATTGTAAAAACTATTGCAAAGTAAAAATAATGCTTTACTAATTTTAGGTTATAATTTACGATAAAAACAAGTTAATATGTTTTTAAAGCTGATATATATAATATCAAATAAATTTCAGGTAGTGATATGTTAAATAATATTTTAGAAAATTTTAAAAAAAATAATAATATGCTTATTAAAGCAAATGATTTACTAGATAATGATGTTGAAGAATATGATTTTCGTCCTATTATAGATTCTATCTATAATAATATAAAAAGTATGAGTAAAACTGAAATAATAGAATTTATTATGAAAAGTGTCATTGGAAGTAATATTAAAGCTGTTGAATTTTACAGTAAAATTAATAAATTTGATGTTGAAAAAAATATTCAGTTATTTAAAAGTGCTTTTTTGAATATCATAGAAAATGATGATATAGAAAAAAATGATAAATTTCTACATATTATAGAATATCTTAATATGTTATATCGGTTAATTGACTTATCTAATACAAATAAAATTATAAGCAATCTTTCTATCGCTGTTGTAAGTATGGATTTAATCAACTATACACTTGAAGAAGTATCTGCCAGTGAGACTGACAAAATAGCATTGCTTTTTAATTTAAAGCAGCAATTTTTTATAGCACTTAACTCATTATTTATATTGAATTTAGAGATAAAAGATAAGCTGATAAAAAATACATGTATACATATTGTTCTTAACTACATTATGAAATATTCAGACCATGATGATTCATATAAAATTTTCCACCTTCTTTTTGATACAGCTCTATTTTCTAATGAAAAAAATCAGCAGCAGATTAAAGATATTGTTATTGAACTCGGCTATGAGGATAATTTAAATACATTCAATGCAGCAGTATTGTTTGCTAATAAAAATATAGATGAGTTGAATAAGTTTATAGAAGATAATAATTTTGGTGAAGATATTATTTTAATTACTGATATTCTATTTTACTTAGAAAACCATTCTTTAATTGAAAAAAAATTAAATGAAGAATTAAATTTAGGTAAAATTGAAGATAATATCCATAATGTTTATTCAATATTAAAAGATTTATATACCAATATAACACCTAATTACAATAAATTATTTAATGTAATAAAAAAACTAATGCTTTCTCTTGAAATATATGATGAAGATTTTGTGGAATACCTTATAGATGATGCTGTAATGTATGCAAAAAAAACTAATGTGTTTGAAAAAGAAAAAGATAATATATACAGATGCATAAAAGAAAAATGCTCATTAATAACATACTGTCATATTCTTTTAGATGAAAAAGAATATGATTTGTTGATTAATGTTTCATCTGAACTTACAAAACATCAAGATATTATGACATTTTTATTTTTTATGAAATTTAATAAACAATCACTGCCTAATTATGATAAATTACTTGATATTATAAAAAATAATAAAAATGCTGATGACGAAGAAATAAATCGCATACTAAATATGAGCTAATATATGAAAAAAACTTTATTATTAGTAATATTATTTATTACTGCCTTATTTGGATGTTCTAAAACACATGATGAATATTTATCAGAAGCAAGAACACTATACAAAAATAAAGAATACGATAAGGCACTATCCCTTTATAATAAAGCATGCGAAAAAGGAAGCCTTAAAGGATGTATGTTTTTAGCAGATGTTTATAAAAAAGGGACAGTAATAAATACTGATAATAATACATCTTTAAATTATTATAAAAAATCATTTCTTTTAGCAAATCTTTACTGCCAGCAGAACATAAAAGATGCCTGCAAAACTTTAAGTTACTTATATGAAAATGGTTTAGGTACTGATATTGATTTAGCTAAGGCAGATAATGCTTCATCTAAAGCCTGCGATTTAGGTGATGCTGCAAGCTGTTATTATCAGGCAAGAGTTAATGCAGACAATATGACAGCTTTTATATTATATAATGATAAAGCATGCCAGAATAATATGGATTATGCCTGCCTTGTACTTGGAAACACTTACCTTACAGGCTTTAATGAAAGTATGGCAGAAATTGAAAAAGATATAGAAAAAGGCATATCATATATCAATAAAGCCTGTGAAATGAATAATGTAATGTGTGCCAGCCTTGCTGATATTTATATAAGCGGTGATGATTTAGAGCAGGATTATAATACTGCAGTTACATATTATGAAACAGCATTAAAACATTATGAAACATTATGCACTGAAAAAAATGATGATAACCCTGCATGCAGAAATATAGATGTTATAAAATCAAAGTATTCTTTTGATAATGAAACTATTTATTAAACCCTATCATTCTAACTTCAGGCTCTAATTGTATACCTGTTTTATCATATACTGTTTTTTGAATATGCAAAATAAGGTTATAAATATCAGAGCTTGATGCATTATCTTCATTTAATATAAAATTAGCATGCTTTGAGCTTACTTCTGCACCACCTATACGGCAGCCTTTAAGCCCGCATTTTTCTATTAATGTTCCAGCATAGTTTCCTTTCGGCCTTTTAAATACTGAACCGCAGGAAGGCTTATGCAGTGGTTGTTTTTCTTTGCGTTTTGCAAGAATTTCTTTTCTTATATTTAAAAGTTCTTCGCTTTCTTTTCTGCCGTATAAAAACTCTGCCCATAAAACTATATAACCATTTGTGCCAGAGCTTAACCTGTAGCTATAGTCTATTTCTTCATTAGTTTTTATAACAACAGAGCCATTTTTATCCATAAGAGCAGCTTTTATACTGGTATCTTTTATTTCCTGATTATATGCTCCAGCATTCATTTTCACTGCTCCGCCAGTGCTGCCAGGGATACCTGCCATTGATTCCATACCAGAAAGCCCGTTACTGCAGGCATAGTAAACTAAATCAGCTAAATTTACACCAGCTCCGCATTTTACTGTATTATTTCCATAGTTAATAATATATCTGTTTAATTTTGCTGTGCATATAATAAGCCCATTATAACCATTATCACTGATTAATAAATTTGAGCCGCCACCTATTACTTCATAATCCAGTTTATTACTGTTAGCAAAATCTAATGCCTGCATTATATCATCATTATTACAGCACATAGCAAAATATTTTGCCGAGCCGCCTGTTTTATAGCTTGTATAGTCTTTTAAAAAAATATTTTCTTCTATTATCATGACTGTTTATTTATTGCTGCACCTTGTAAAATATCTTTACAGTTACATTCTTCCCTTTTATCATATTTTATATACTGCTCTATTATCTGTGATATTTTTAATGCACTTCTCTGAGCTTCTTCTATTACTTCATCGCTTGTAAGTTTTCTGCATCCTTCAACCCCTGCTGCTGCATTAGTAATAAGAGAAATATTAGCATAGCATATACCCATTTCTTTTGATAAAGTTACTTCTGGAAATAATGTCATGCCCACCATATCTGCTCCCCATGCTCTATACATTTTTATTTCAGCAGGTGTTTCAAAGCGTGGGCCGTCAGTGCATATATATGTACCATTTTCAATCAGCTTAATACCACATAAGTTTGCACTTTCTTTTAATTTCTGCCTGATAGATGGGCAAAATGGCTGGCTCATATCAATATGCACCACATACCCTGCTCTGTCATAAAAAGTAATATTTCCCCTTACAGTATTATCTATTGCATCATCAGTTAAAACTAAATCGCCGCTTTTATAATTTAAGTTTATACCGCCTGCAGCTGAAAATGATAATATTTCATTTACCCCTGCCAAATGAAAGCCATAAATATTTGCCTTATAGTTTATCTGGTGTGGAGCAAACCTGTGGTCATCTCCATGTCTTGATAATGAGTAAACCATAACATCATCATTATTATATATTTTATATTTACAGGATGGTCTGCCATAAGGTGTTTCTATAAATTCTTCCCCGTAAAAAGAAAGAAATGTAATATTTTCTAATCCACTGCCGCCTATTATACCTATTTTCTTCACTCATTTCTCCCTTTAAAATGTGGTAAATGCCAGTCTTTATATATTGCTAGAATCCTTATTAATGTTACTATAATAGAAGTAATTAAAATATTTATATTTAAGCTGATATTAAGCCTGTATATTATTATAAATATTATGCCTCCAATAATAGATGCTGATGCATAAACTTCTTTTTTTAATACAAACGGCACTTCCCCTGCCAGAGTATCCCTAATCATACCGCCTGCTGTTGCTGTCATTACACCAAAAAATATTATGCCATACCATTCTACATCGTATGCAACAGCTACACTTGCACCAATGCTTGTAAAAACCCCAAGTCCTACAGCATCTGCTATATTTAATGTTTTCATTGGAAGGCTTTTCTCTACTACTGAGCTTAGGAAAAACACAAGCAGCGTTGCTGCTGCTATTACTATCATATAATTTACATCAGTTAATACAAATGGTGGAGTTCTGCCAAGCATCATATCACGCATTGTGCCGCCGCCAACGCCCACAGATATGGCAAGTACAAACATTCCATATATATCCATATCTTTTTTTACACCAAGCAAAGCACCTGACACTGCAAAGGCAAATGTTCCAAATAAATCAAAAAAATATAACACACTCATTGTTTCGCCTATAATTTCTGCATTACAATATGTTTTTTACATTCTTCAGCAATATATTCATCATGGGTTACTATAATAACACAAACTCCATTATCGGACTGCTGTTTTAATATATCAAGCACTGCTAAACTGTTTGCTTTATCAAGATTACCTGTAGGCTCATCTGCAAGTATTATTTCAGGCTTGTTAGATAATGCTCTGGCTACTGCAATTCTTTGCTGCTCACCACCAGAAAGCTCTGATGGATAGTGATTTCTTCTATCATACAGCCCTACATTTTTAATAAGTTCTACAGCCCTTTTTTCAGCATCACTCTTTGAAACATTATGTATAAGCATAGGCATCATAATATTTTCAAGAGCTGTAAAATCATCCAGCAAATAATGAAACTGAAAAACAAAGCCCATATTTTTACCACGGTAAACATTAAGCTCTGTTTCTTTCATATTATAAATATCTATATCATTAAAAATAATACTGCCTTTTGTTGGCTTATCAAGTCCACCTATTATATGAAGAAGAGTTGATTTGCCAGCACCTGATGGACCAGTCAAAGCTATTAAGTCCCCTTTTTCTGCTGTAAAATTAAAGTCATTTATTACCTGCAGAGTGCTGCCTTTCATATCAAAGTTTTTTGAAACATTTTTTATTTCCAGTAAACTCATTTTTATACCCTTAATCGTTTCTTATGCCATCTACAATATTCATTTTGGCACTTTGATTAGATGGAAAAAGACTTGCTAAAAATGTAATTAATACAGCACATACAGAAACAAATAAATAAACATGATAATCAATATTTAATGGAAGACTATCCATAAAATAAATATCTGCTGGAAGTTTGATAAGTTTATATTTTGTAACAAATATAGAAAGCAGTAATGCAGTAATATTTCCCAAGGCTGTGCCTATTATACCAACAATTAAACCCTGCCTTATAAATATACTGCGGATACATGATGAACTTGCACCATAAGCCCTTAATATTGCAATATCTTTCTGCTTATCTTTTACAGTAATTGCTATCATTGAAACAATACTGAATGATGCAACTATAATAATCAAAGTAAGCACTATAAACATTGCATATTTTTCAAGCTCCAGTGCAGAAAAAAGACTCTGATTCATAGAAAGCCAGTCTCTAGCCCAGTATTTGTTTTCTATTTTCTGGTTTATTGTATATGTTAAATCAATAGAATTTACACCTTTTTCTACAGAAACACTTATACCTGTTACACTATTTTCTTTAAGACCAATAAATTCCTGTGCAGCTTCTATGCTTATATAAGCCATACTTGCATTATACTCATATACTCCAGTATCAAATATGCCTTTTACTATAAAGCTTCTCATTTTAGGATTTAAGCCAAAAGGTCCGCGGTTTAGCTGTGGGCTTATTAAAGTAATAGTATCGCCTACACCAGCCATTAAAGAAAATGCTAAATCTTTACCAAGAAGCACGCCGTAAGGCTCGCCTTCCTGCCTGATTTTTATATCATCAAGTGAACCAAAAGTAATAAAAGAAGATATTTTTGAAACAGTTTTTTCTAAATCTGCATCAATACCTTTTATTATAATGCCGGAAACTCCGCTGCCGCTCATAGAAACTGCCTGCGTATTTACAAAAGGTGCTGCTGCTTTTACACCTTTTATAATCTTGACTTCCTGCATTAATTTTTCATAATCTCTAACAGGAACAGTAGAAAAATCTGTTATAACAATATCAGCGTTTGTACCCATCATTTTTTCTTTTAAATTATTTGTAAAGCCAGACATTACACTAACTACAAGTATTAATGTGGCAGTGCCAAGCATTAAACCAATAATAGATGTAATAGAAAGAAATGAAACAATGCTGTTGCGTTTACGGCTTTTAAAGTACCTTAATGCAATAAGATTATCTATTTTCATTAAAAATACATACCTTCATTATTCATTACCTGTAATACAGGTAATGAATATTTTTTAATTTTATATTGTATATAATGCATTTCTGCAGACTATATTTTTATAGATACTTCACAAAAAATTAGCATAACAAAATTGGCAAAAAATCTTACGATTTTATGCCAGTTATTGCATATCAATAATTACTCACCGTAATCATTGATATATCAGTTACTGTTTGACCGCTCTTGTCGCTCAAACAGTCTATAATATTAATTATCCTGTAATTATTTTATTACTATAATCTCTTAAAAACTATTTTATTATTTCACCCAATAGTTTGGAGCAACTTTACTTTGGCAAAAAATCTTACGATTTTATGCCAGCTATTACACATCAATAATTACTCACCGAAATCATCGATATATTAGTTACTGTTTGACCGCTCTTGTCGCTCAAACAGTCAGTTAATTTATTATTTTACCCAATAGTTTGGAGCAACTTTACTTTGGCAAAAAATCTTACGATTTTATGCCAGTTATTACATATCAATAATTACTCACCGTAATCATTGATATATTAGTTACTGTTTGACCGCTCTTGTCGCTCAAACAGTCTATAATATTAATTATTCTGTAATTATTTTATTACTATAGTCACTTAAAAACTATTTTATTATTTCACCCAATAGTTTGGAGCAACTTTACTTTGGCAAAAAATCTTACGATTTTATGCCAGCTATTACATATCAATAATTACTCACTGTAATCATCGATATATTAGTTACTGTTTGACCGCCCTTGTCGCTTCAACAGTCAGTTAATTTATTATTTTACCCAATAGTTTGGAGCTTCTTTTGTGATTTGAACATCGTGTACATGAGATTCAGAAAGCCCAGCACTTGTTATGCGAACAAATCTTGCGTTGCTGCGTAATTCATCAATTGTTTTACAGCCTGCATATCCCATACCTGAACGAAGACCACCAATTAACTGATAAATTGTCTGATTTAATTCACCTTTAAAGTGAACACGACCTTCAATACCTTCTGGAACAAATTTAACATCACTTACAGTGCCATCTTGGAAATATCTGTCTTTTGAGCCATCTTTCATAGCACCAACAGAACCCATACCACGATATACTTTGTAGCTTCTGCCTTGATAAAGCTCTATTTCTCCAGGTGCTTCTAAGGTACCAGCAAGTAATGAACCAAGCATTACAGAGTTTGCACCTGCTGCTAATGCTTTTACTATATCACCAGAATATTTTATACCGCCATCTGCTATTATAGGGATATCTGCATCTCTGGCTGCTGTAGAACAGTCAAGAATTGCAGTAATCTGTGGCACACCTACACCTGCTACAATACGAGTAGTACATATTGATCCAGGTCCAATACCTACTTTTACACAGTCTGCCCCAGCATGAGCTAATGCAAGAACTGCTTCGCTTGTTGCCACATTACCTGCTACAACCTGTAAATCAGGGTATTTTCTTTTGATTTGCTTTACTACATCTAAAACTTTTTTAGAATGCCCATGTGCTGTATCAACTGTAACAACATCTACTTTTTTACTTACAAGTTCAGCAACCCTTTCTAATGTGTCAGGTGCTGTACCAACTGCTGCACCAGATAAAAGTCTGCCCATTTTATCTTTTGATGCAAGTGGGTATTTTAAGCGTTTATTAATATCTTTTATAGTAATTAAACCTTTTAAACAATAGTTATCATCTACAACTAAAAGTTTTTCTATTCTGTGCTTATGTAAATGCTCAACAGCATCTTCAAAAGATGTACCCACTGGAACTGTTACAAGATTTTCACTTGTCATATATTCTGATACTTTAGATGAAGTATCTTTAACAAAACGCAAATCTCTATTAGTTAAGATACCGCATAATTTACCATTTTTTACAACAGGTATACCAGAAATTTTATATTTTGTCATAAGTTCCCAAGCATCCCCTATAGTCTGGTCTGGGTTGATAGTAATAGGGTCAACTATCATACCGCTTTCTGAGCGTTTTACTTTATCTACTTCATCAGCCTGTTTTTCAATAGACATATTTTTATGGATAAATCCAAGACCACCAACCTGAGCCATAGCTATTGCAAGCCTTGCTTCTGTTACAGTATCCATAGCAGCTGAAACAATTGGAATATTTAATGTAATAGAATTAGTCAGTTTAGTAGAAGTAATCACATCTGATGGTAAAATCTCAGAGTATGAAGGGGTAACCAGCACATCATCAAATGTAAGTGCCTCACCTACGAATTTATTTTCGTAGTATTGAGTAAATTTGTTCACAAAAGCCTCCAATTAAATACAAATCAAAAAGTCTATTAATAATACATAATAAAAATTTTAATTAGTCTATAGTTATATCTATCATTTTATTATATGACAAGTCTATACTATTTATCAAGATTTAAAAAAATATTTTCATCAATCGCACATCTTTTGTTTATGCCACTTTGGCATATAAAAGGTGTGTGCCTTTTAAAACTGTTAGAAATTACACGCTTTATTATTTTATCTACACTTTCTTGACCATACTTTTTATAAAGCTCATCTTTGCATAAATGCAGATGTTCAATATCATATAAAATATTATCTATTAATTCGTAAGTTAAGCCTAACTCTGCCTCATCTGTCTGACCAGGCCATAAATCTGCAGTAGGTGCTTTTGTCATAATGCTTTCAACCATATCTACAGCAGCACTTACTCCATAAACTTCTCTTTTATAAAGTTCACCAATTATATTTATGCCAGATGCCGTATCACCATACCATGTGCCATAGCCTAAAAGCAGCTCTGTTCTGTTGCTTGTGCCTATAACTACACCACTGTGTTCTGCCGCCTTATCAAAAAGGACAACCATTCTGCAGCGAGCCATAATATTGCCTTTTCTAAGTGGTGTAACATTACCACACATATTAATAAAAGCGTCTGCTGCAGCAGAAATATCTACAACTTCAAGTTTAAAGCCATATTTTTCTGATAACTTATGAGCATCATTATAAGAATGTTCTGACGAAGTTTTATAAGGCATAAAAAATCCTTGTACTTTTTTCTCACCAAGAGCCTTGCAGGCAGCAGCACATGCAAGGGCAGAATCTATTCCACCAGATATACCTATAACTGCATTTTCTGCCCCTGTTTTATCAAAAGCATTTTTAAAGGATAATACTAAATTATCAAGTATGTCTAAATAATTCATCATTATTCCTTAATAGTGCTGCTTTTGCGAATATATTCTCCGCTTTTACCGCCTGATTTATGCTGCAGCATTATATCACTGATTATCATATCTTTATCTACAGCTTTACACATATCATATATTGTGAGTGCAGCTACAGAAACACCTGTTAATGCTTCCATTTCAACACCTGTTTTATCATCAAGTCCAACAGTTACCTCAATATCAACCTGACCTTTATCAAGATTATAATTAAATTCCACATTTACTTTGCTTATTGCAAGCGGGTGGCATAATGGTATTAAATGCGGTGTCTGCTTAACAGCCATAATAGCTGCAATTCTTGCCACTTCAAACACATTACCTTTTTTTATACTCATATTTACAATCTGCTGCAGAGTATCTTTATGCATAGTAACTCTGCCTGTTGCTGTTGCTTCTCTTTTAGTTGGTGCTTTCCCGCTTACATCTACCATACGGCTTGCACCTTTTTCATCAAAATGAGTAAATTCCATTATACAATCCCTCTTATTATTTTGGAAAAACTTTAAATAAGTCTTCCACAGGTATATTACATTTTGCAAGGTTTAATATTGATACATTTTCTTTGCGGATTTTCTCAATATCCACCTTATCACGCATTAATAATATATTTGCATATTCTTTTTCAAAATCAATCACATTACCGCTTTCATCATAAGCTGGAATTTTAATGATTATATTAAAACTTTCTGCACTTGTTAATACAAGCCTGCCTAAAATTAAGTCAACAAACTGCTGCATATAAATATATAAATCATTATTATTATATGATGGTATAGGTCTTCCCTGTAAATCTGCACAGGCATAATGAAAAATAAGTGTTACATTATTTTTAACATTCCTTGCATCAATAAGCTCAAATATTGGGCGGACCTGATATTTTTTTGCATAGCTTGAGTTTTCAAGTGCAGCATCAAATTTCTGCAGTAAATCTTCAAGCTCTATAGAAACTGTTTTATTCATATGGTTTTTTGAAACAGTTTCATCCATAAAAAGCTTTGTAGTTCTCACATATTTTTTCTGGATATAGGCTTCTTCGTTATTATACATTATAACCTTATACCAGTCATCTACTTCGCCTATTAAAATAACTTTTTCAGCACCAGATGAATACCTTAAAACTTTTGATTTAAGGGAAGGACCTGCACGAAAAGGCATTCTGTTATAAGGAATATGGCCTACACCTTCCACCACTTCTACAATTTGTTTTTCTTCCCTGATACCAATATTTGGCATTGCTGCCCCTGCTTCATCTGGATTGTCCGCTTCTTCATTTGGAGCAAACTGCTCACTAGCTGTATTACCTGCATTGTTTCCCACAGCCTGAGCGAGTGCATAAGATGAAAAACAAACTGTAATAATTAAAGTTAATACTATTTTATACATTAAATCTAAAATATATTATATCGCCATCATGCACAATATAATCTTTTCCTTCAAGCCTTAATCTGCCGTTTTCTTTTGCTGTAGTTAATGATTTATATTTTTCAAAATCAGCATATGAGCATACTTCAGCACGGATAAAACCTCGTTCAATATCAGAGTGGATCTTACCTGCAGCCTGTGGTGCAGAAGCTCCGTTTTCAACAGTCCATGCACGCACTTCTTTTTCACCAGCTGTAAAAAATGTGATTAAGCCAAGAAGGTCATATCCGCTTTTAATAAGGCTGTCAAGTCCGCTTCTTTCCATACCAAGTGTCATAAGATATTCTTTTGCTTCTTCTTCTGATAAATCCTGCAGCTCACATTCTGTTTTACCACATATTTTTACAACTTCTGCACCTTCTGCCTCAGCAATCTGTCTTACAGTTTTAACATGCTCATTATCTTCTGCTAAAGAATCTTCATCAACATTTGCAACATAAAGCACTGGTTTTATTGTAATAAAGTTATATTCTCTAATTTCATCAATATATTCTGGGTGGTCTTTAAGTAATGCTCTTAAAGGCTTACCCTCATCTGCACATTTTAAAAACTCTTCTAACACTTCTACTTTCTTTTTTAAAGCCTTATCACCGCTTTTTGCAGCTTTCTGGTGCTTTGTAACTGCTTTATCTAATATTTCCATATCAGCAAGCAGAAGTTCTGTATTAATTATTTCTATATCATTAGCAGGGTCTACTTTATTTTCCACATGGACAATTTCATCATTTTCAAAGCAGCGGACAACATGAGCAACAGCATCTGTCTGTCTGATATGAGTTAAAAACTGGTTGCCCCTGCCTTCCCCATGACTTGCACCTTTTACAAGACCTGCAATATCCACAAACTCTACAGTTGTGGGAACAATAGATTTTGGTTTAACATACTGAATAATAAAATTCATTCTCTCATCAGGAACAGGAATAACCCCCCTGTTTGGATCAATAGTACAAAATGGATAGTTTGCACTTTCTGCATTCTGTGCTTTTGATAAAGCATTAAAAATAGTTGATTTACCTACATTTGGCAGGCCTACAATACCACAGCTGAAACCCATTTATCACCTTTTACATATATTTATAATTATGAAATGTTATATAGAAATTTATTATTTTTTTCAATATATAAATTACTGCTTCACCCCCATTTTTTAAAACTATAATTAAATATGATGATTTATAATAAATTTAGTAATTATTATTTTATTAAACAATATGTATTTGCAGTATATTTTAAACTATCTATCTGTCTCAAATCTCACAAATCAAGTTTTAGTTATTTCATTTTTTATGCTCCAATTCCTTACATATTAGCTGTTTTTTCTTTCAGCCACTTTTTTTGATTCCTCACTTCTCAGTCAGAAAACATATCGGGCTTATTATTCCCGATTGTTTCTGGACACGGAACGAAGTAGAGCAAAAAAGTGTCCTCGCAAAAAACGCTCGCACTGCTGCTGCAACTAACTTCGTTCAGACAAGCAGTCAGCAAATCGTTCCACAAAAACAGCTCATAAGAAATTAAGTCGCAAAGAAAACTAAATAACACAGGTGAATCCTCTAAAAGCAGATGTTAAAACATATTAATATATATTAATTTTAAAAACCTATTTTTAAGCTTTGTATGTATTTTATCTTTATTATATAGTTATAAATATTCTTTCCAAAAAAATGTGATAAGCCAAATTAATTATTTATATTTATGATTAGCATAATTTAGGATAAACCTGCGGATAAACTGCATATTTATCAGCAGGTTTTTAAGGATTTTATATAAGATTATATACACTTTTTGCAGCATCACTGTCAGGCTTATATCTTTCCCCGTATAATTTTATTTTTGAAAGCCTTTTATTAATCTCTTCCATTTCTTTTTTAGTCCATGTAATATTTACTGCTTTTATATTTTCTCTTAAATGCGAAAGATTAGTTGTTTCTGGAATAGGCACAATCCATGGCTTTTGTGCAAGTATCCAGGCAAGAGCAATTTGAGCAGGTGCTGCACCTGTTGGTCTTTTATTTTTTTCAGTGTTTTTGTATTATTACCTTCTAATAATATGGGATATTTAATTTTATCTATATTTTTTTACTGTGTGTCGTATGCCTATAATCGTAGTATGCTTTCATTTTATAAAGTATTTCATTATCAAAGTATTCTAAAATTTCTCTTTGTATAGTAAATCTTTTTCCATGTTATTTATCAAAATATTTTGCGTATATTTTATCGTATGTGCCATTTTCTTTTAAAGTTTTAAGTGCATTATTTATTTCTTCTAATAATGCAGTATTATCTTTTGGAAGTGCAATAGAATATTCTTCTTCAGCTAGTGCAGTATCAAGCACTTTTATACCTTTGTTATTTGCAACATATTCTTTTGCAGGCTCCATATCTAATACTGTTGCATCTACTTTACCTGCAGTAAGAGCCATAATAGCCTGACTTGTTGCTTCATATCTTGTAATAGATGATGTATCTTTATACATATCAGTTACTACCATATCACCAGTATAACCTATTACAACACCAATTTTTTTACCTTTTAAATCTTCAAATTTTTGAATATCTGAATCATTTGGCACAATAACAGCCTGTTTTGATACAAAATAAGGCTTGCTGAAATTAACATGCTGGCGTCTTTCATCAGTTGCAGTCATACCAGAAATAATACAGTTGATTTTACCAGTCTGCATAGCAATTAAAAGGCTGTCAAAAGCCATATTTTTAAATACTACTTTCTTGCCTGTGATTTTAGAAATTTCATTCATTAAATCTACATCAAAACCAACAATACTGCCCTGCTCAATATATTCAAATGGCGGAAATTCAGGATTAGTTCCCACAATTAATGTATCAGCAGATGCTGCATCATTTTTCTTACAACCAAAAAGCATAACTGATGACAGCACTAATACTAAAACTAATAACAATATTTTTTTCATATCTATTCTCCAAGATTATATTTTAAAAGTTAGTAATACATTAATATTATAATTATGTCAAAGAGTAAATGCAGAAAAGAAAGAAAATAAAAAATACTTTTAAGAAAATTAAGCAGTATAATATTTATCAATAAAATTATTTTTAAATTCATCACTTGTATAGGTATATACTTCTTTAAAAATGCTTTTATGCTCTTCCATATTAAATCTTGTTCCAGATGATTGTGCATAATGCTGCACATGTAGAGCTATTTGTTTATATGCCTCGTCTTTTTTATCATTCACATGCTTATAGACTAAGATGAATTGAATATTTTCTCTAACAAAATCAGTATTTAAATCATAAATATCCATTAAAACATATACAGAGCTGTATATTTTATTTTTTATATCAACTTTATCTATCTTCTTTTTATTTTTAAATTCAATAAAAAAAACTACATTTCCATCAATATATAGACTATCAAGGGATTGTGGACAATTATTTATAACCGAATTTTGTCTACTGTATTTTTTAGTTACCTTATCAAAATTAATTAATTTATTATTATCATCAACTAATGCTGTATTATGACTGCTATCCATTGAACAATTATATATTGTTTCTATACATTCATCTAATATATTTTCATATATTTGCTTAGTTATCATAAATAAGGCTCATCGTCTAATTGCTGAAATGGAGAATACAAAAGTTGATAAATTGCATTAGTATCATTATTAACATTTCTAATAACAGCCATATTATTTTCTAAATCATTTTCCGCTAAATAATAATTACACATGTCTGCTATTTTATGTTTTGCAGAATATACCTGTATTGCTCTTAAAAAATATGGACTGTGAGTATTTAGTAAAATATGCAGATTAAATGTTTTCTGCAATAAGACAATTAGTTCTGCAAAAACAAGCTGCCATTCTGGGTGAAGATGTATTTCTGGCTCATCTAAAACAATACAGCCTTTTTCTTTTATATGACCATTTAAAATTAATGTTTTTAAAATAATAAAAGTTTTCAGACCTGCAGAAATATTAATAAGTTCAAGTGGCTCTTTATCTAATGAAGACTGATATTTAAATTTAGTTTGATACATTTCTTTAATTTTAATTAATTTACCAACACCTATATTATCAAGTTTATAAATAACAGAGCTTACTTTATCTTGAAGTAATATATTTGCAGTCATATTATCATCTTGAATATTATTTTTTATTTTTACAATAACATTATCTCTATGATTTAAAATATCCTGCAATTCTGCATCATCAATATTATCAAGTATAAATGGATTATCTATATATACTATATCGCTGTATAATTCCATATATTTACTGCAATTAATAGTTTCATTGTTTATATTTATCTTAAACTTATCCTTTTTTATTGATAAATCAATTATCCCATCAAATTTATTATTGACATTACCTATCTGTCCCTTAAATTCTTGATATATTATAGTATTTAATCTATTTATATAGAATTTTTCATCAGGTATATCTAAAGCATTTCGAATATCATTAAAAAAAACATTTAGAACTTCTTCATTTATTCGCTCATTTTTTCTTGCAATACTAGCTCGTTTCCTATTTTGCAACTGATTAAAAACAAGCAATATATCTTCTTCTGCTTTCTTGAAATTATGCTCTATAATATTATTAATTATATCATTAATAAATTCATTATAATTATCTATTAATAATAAAGGCCTTGCAGCAAAAGAGTTTTTTATAAATAGTCGCTCTATTTCTCTTCTAATATATCCTCTTCTATCTTTTGCAATTTTATTATTAACATCATACATACTGCTGAATATACAATATAGAGATTTTCCAACAGTGCTTTTACCAGTATTATTTTTACCAGCAATAACAGTGATACCATCTATATTAATTTCAGCTTCCGTTAACTTCCCAATGTTTTTAAGTTTAAGTTTCATTATATACCTTAAAAATATATTTTTACTATTTTAAAGCACTATAAAAATTTTTGCAATTAAAATTATTTATTACTCATGATGCAGTGCATCTATTGGGTTTAATCGTGATGCTTTTCTTGCAGGAAGGTATCCAAAAATAATGCCTATAATCCCAGAAAAAACAAATGATATTGTTGCAATCTTCACATCAAATGTAAATGGAATATACAGTTTTGCAGAAAGCAGCAGTGTCATAAAAAAGCCAAAGACTATACCAATAAATCCGCCAACTGCACTAATTGTTGCACTTTCTACTAAAAACTGTAACAGCACTTCTTTTTCTAATGCACCAATTGCAAGCCGTGTTCCTATCTCTCTTGTTCTTTCTGTAACTGATACAAGCATAATATTCATAATGCCAATGCCACCGACAAGCAGGCTTACTCCTGCAACTGCACCAATAAAGACAGTCATACTGCCAATAGATTTTTCTACTGTCTGCTGTATTTCTTTTGTGCTTTGTATTTCAAAAGTATCTTTTGTTTTATCTGTAATATTTCTCATATGCCTTAATATTACTGCAATCTGCTCTGATGCTGCTTTATAATCAACATCTTCATGTAAAGAAACCATTATAGTTTTAATATTATATATAGAATCACTTGGTCTTATGCTTCTTTGGAATGCTTTTAAAGGCATTAATATTATATCGTCCTGGTCATTTCCTCTGCCCCCCTGTCCTTTGCTTTCAAGCACCCCTACAACTTCACACACAACTGAGCCTACTTTTAATCTGCTGCCAATTGCAGGTGTATTGTCAAGAAGATTTCTGCGAACACTCTCCCCTATAACACATGTGTTAGTGCCTGCTACATATTCTTTATTTTCAAAACTTCTGCCCTCTGCTGTTTTCCAGTCAACTGCCGTAAAATACCCCTCTGTTACACCTGAAATAGAAGTCTGCACATTTTTATTCATATATTTTGCTACTACTGAACTCATATTAAGTGGAGCAACAGCTTTAATCCCAGCTACTCTGTCTTCAATAGTTTCTACTTCTTTCATAGTAAAATAACGGCTTTTTGTTGTGCCGCTTGGGTTTAAGTGTGGCGGTGCGTGTATCATTAAGAGATTACTGCCTAAACTTTCAATAGCTGATTTAATCATAGCCTGTGTTCCATTGCCTAAATTAATCATAATAATAACAGCACCAACTCCAATAATAACACCAAGCATTGTTAAAAATGCTCTTAAATAGTTTCTGCTTATCTGCCTTAAAGCCAAAAATACAGCATTAAATATCATCTTAAAACTGCCTCCGCTGTATTAATTTCTCCGTCTCTAAAATGCACTTCTCTTGATGCAAATTGAGCCATATCAGGCTCATGAGTAACCATTAATATTGTAATACCTAACTGCTTGTTTAAATTAGATAGTATTTCCATAATCTCAACACTTCGTTTTGTATCTAAGTTTCCAGTTGGTTCATCTGCCAGTAAAAATAATGGATTTGATGCAATGGCTCTTGCTATTGCAACACGCTGCTGCTGTCCACCTGAAAGCTGGGCACTTGTATGCTTTTCCCATCCTAAAAGCCCTACCATATCAAGAGCCTGCCTTGCTTTTTCATGCCTTTGCTTTTTAGGCATACCTCTATATAATAAGGGAAGCTCCACATTTTCAAGAGCAGTAGTTCTTGCAAGTAGATTAAAACCCTGAAAAATAAATCCAATATAGTTTCTTCTTAAAAGTGCTGTTTCATTCCTGTTAAGAGAAAACACATCTACACCGTTAAAAAAATATGAGCCTTTTGTAGCTTTATCAAGACAGCCTAAAATATTAGCCATAGTAGATTTGCCACTGCCTGAGGGTCCCATAAGTGCAACAAACTCACCTTTATTAATATCTAAATCAATACCTTTTAATGCAAGGAATGAATTTTCGCCGCTGCCATACAATTTTACAATATTTCTTAATTTAATAAAATCACTCATATTTTTCTTTTCATACTTGTTATAATCTTATCTTCGCTGCTGATACCTTCAATAACCTGTATATTTTTGCCATCGCTTACACCTGTCACAATGTGCCTGAGTTCCGGTTTGCCATTTACAAGCACATAAATGGAAGCATTTTTTGAAATATCTGTATTTACTTCTTTAGCTGCTTTTGGTCTTCTTCCTGGAGGACCTTGCAGCATTGCAGGTCTTTTGCCTGCTTCTGAATTATCTTCCACTATTGGCTGGAAAAATAATGCTGCAACAGGTATTAGCACAGTATTTTCTGCTGCTTCTGTTTCAATATCTGCTGTTGCACTCATACCTGAGCGAAGTTTTAAATCTTTGTTATCTATATATATAGTTGTTTCATAGCTCACAATATTATCATCTGACTTTGTAGAGCCTTTATTTACCCTGTATATTGTTGATATAAACTCATCATCTGGAAAAGTATCAACAGTAAAGCGGACTTTCTGATTTTCTGACACCCTGCCTACATCTGCTTCTGATATATTAACAACAAGCTTCATTTTTTCTAAATTTTCTGCAATTACAAAAAGTTCTGGTGTAGAAAATGATGCTGCAACAGTCTGTCCTGCATCAATACTTCTTGTTAACACTACACCATCAATAGGGCTTGTAATAATTGAATTTTTTAAGTCAATTTTTGCACTATTCAAGTTTGTTTCCGCCTCTAAAATAGATGCTTCTTTTACATACATCTCAGCCTGAGCTGTAGAAAATTCCATTTGAGCATTATCCAGCTCAGTTCTTGACGGTGATTTACCACCAGTAACATCATAAACATGCTTTAATCTGTTATAATTTAACTTTTTATTATTATACTGCACTTTTGAAGCATTAAATGATGCTTTTGCAGAATTAAGCTGTGCTTCATATCGTGCTATTGTCTGGTTTATTGTATCAGGGTTTATAACTGCTAAAATATCGCCTTTTTTCACTTCATCATTTTCTTCTACAAATACAGCAGAAATTGTGCCTGAAACCTGACTGCCTATCAATACTTCATTAGTTGCAGAAATTGTGCCTGTTGCACTTACAAGTGATGCTACATTACCAGTATGAGCCTTTTCTGTAGTGTATATATATGCAGGACCTTTATCTCTGAATATATAATAAAAAATTGCAGATATTATTAAAAAAACAATAAATAAAGTGATAATAATAGATTTTTTAGTCCTTTTAGGACGGAGTGTTTTATACATTTCTTCTGTAGTAAGCATTATAATTCTCCCTGCAGCCGCTTTGGTGAAAAACTTCCACCAAAAGCTTTATAAAGCATTATAGATGATGATATGTTTTCATACCATGCAGAATAAAATGATATATATGTATTTAAAAAATCATTTTGTGCTTTTAAATATTCCACATCATCTATTAAACCTGCTTTCCATCGTGATTCTAATATTCCCATAGATATTTTTGCATTCTCTAAAATATCTTTTGTATTATCGTAAGATTTATTAGATGAAAGCATTGCAAAACTTGTATTCTCTATATCACTTACAGCGGTATTTATTGATTTTTGCAAGGATAACTCTGCCTGATTTACAGTTTCTTCCTGAATTTTAAGCTGAGCATATAATTCCTGCCTGTTTAAGATTGGTGCTGCAAGAGACATAGCTATCTGCCATACTAAATCACCTATACCTGTAGATGATGCAAGCAGCTGCCCTAAGTTGCCGTTAATAGAAAGGCTTGGCAGAAGTGACATTTTTTTATTATAATGATTATAAAGTTCACTGTTTAATGTGTAAACTGATGCTCTCACATCAGGTCTGTTTAATATTACTTCTGCAGGTATATCATTTATTTTTGGAACAGCTGGAGCAAAGGATGTGTCATATACCATATCTATTGTAATATTTATATCTTTATTATTAATAAGTGCATATAGTGCATTTTTATTTTGCTCCACTTCCACCTGATACTGCTGAACACTATTCTGAGCATTTAAATAATCCATTGATGCAGAAATATACTCTGATTCATCCATAAGACCTGAACTTTGCATCTGTGTATAAATATCCACTATTGTTTTATGATTTTCCAGTATTTTATTTGCAAAAAAAAGCTGTGCAGCTGCTTTTCTTATAGAAAAATAATATGATGCTGTATCTGCTGCCAAAGTTACCTGACCATTTACATAATTTTCTTCTGCATATTTAATTAATTCTTTTTTAGCTTTACGCAGTGCATCAAGCTTGCCATAAATATCTGCTTCCCATGATAAATTAAGACTGCCATTTAAGCCATCACTGTTTTCCCCATAAGAATAATCAAGAGAGCCAGAAACTTGAGGTATCATAGCACCAGTTGCACTTTTTAACTGATAACGAGCCTGTTTGATTTTAGAAAGCAGTATTAATAAATCAGGGTTTTCTTGAGATGCTGTATCTAAAACAGCAATAAAACTGTCATCTGGCAGCATAGATTTTATTTCTGCCACAGGGTCTTTATATGATAATGTTACTTTATTATTATTTAAGTCATCAATATATGCTGTATTTCTAAAATTATCAGGCAGGCTGTATTTTGATTTTATTTCATCATCAGTCATTGTATGAACACAGCCGAAAAGTAAAAGCAGCATTAATCCACTATATAAATATTTCATGTTAAACCTTAGTAATAATTATATACTTAATGATTTTTATAACATAAAAAAGTTTTAACATAAAACAAAAAAATTATTTTTGTTCAAAATAATAACAAAATTTATTATAAAAAATTTCTGTTTATATTATTTATTTCATTCTATCTTTTAACTACATCTGGTTTATCTGGCTCTATCCATATACTGTCAACTATTTCTC
>CAJUJZ010000010.1 GCA_910586745.1 uncultured Mucispirillum sp.
TTATGAGAACTTAAAACTTCTGCTTAAAATGTTGCAATCGTTTTTAGATTTTACAGATTATCTGGGGATATTATTTTTGCTTGTAATTTTTTTCTTTTTAGTGTTGAATACATACGGCACAGTGCGATTGATGGGATAGCCTACATCATAATGGAGGTAGGCTTATGGTATATGAAAGCTGGATTATTCAAATAATCTTAGTAATCATAATTGCCAGCTTAATACAAAAGCTGAAATAATCCATAGAAAAACCGTCTATATATCGCAGTGTAGACGGTTATTTTTTTTAAAACCAAAAACACGGGCTATACATCAGTCCCCTGTGCTCCTCTTAATATAATCAATATTTCATATAATTTCAAGTCCTTTTTTACAACACCAAATAAAATGTTGCAATCGTTTTTAGATTTTACAATCATATACTTTCTTTAAAATACTTCTTTACAATAAAATTTGTTTTTTGTAGTGTATGTAGGATTGATTAAATCATATTTTTTTGCAGGGTGATATATGAAAAAAGATTTAACAGTTGGAAGTCCTTTAAAATTAATCATTTATTTTACAATTCCACTATTAATAGGCAACCTTTTTCAGCAGTTATATAATACAGCAGATACAATGATAGTTGGCAGAACAATAGGTTTTAATGCTTTAGCTGCTGTTGGTGTTACTGGTGCATTAGTATTTTTTGTTATAGGGTTTGCTCAAGGGCTTACAGGTGGTTTTTCTATTATCACAGCACAAAAGTTTGGTAATAAAGATGGGGCAGGGGTTAGAAAAAGTGTTGCATCATCTTTTATATTATCATTTATAATCAATATTATTTTAACATTATTAAGTGTGATTCTTTCCGGCTGGCTTCTGCATGTTATAAAAACACCTGATGAGCTTTATGATAATGCTTGCAAATATATAGTTATCATCTTCTGGGGCACAGGAGCAGCTATTCTTTTCAATCTTTTTTCAAATATGTTAAGAGCTATAGGCAATTCAAAATGGCCATTATATTTTTTAATTATAGCCTGTATTGTAAATATATTATTAGATTATCTTTTTATACTTTATTTTAACATGGGGGTAGCAGGTGCAGCACTTGCTACAGTTATTTCCCAAATAACAGCAAGTTTTTTATGTTTTGAATATATAAGAAGATATGTACCAGAGCTTCAGGCAAAGGGCAGTGACTGGAAAGTTACTAAACATGACTTATGGGAGCATATAAGGGTAGGTGTACCAATGGCTGTGCAGGTAGCAATTATAGCTATTGGTATAGTAATACTTCAGTGGGCATTAAACAGACTTGGAGCATTAGCAGTAGGTGCTTTCACTGTCGCACAGAGAATAGATGTGCTTGTAGTGCAGTGTCTTTTATCTTTTGGTATTACTATGGCAACATATACTGCCCAAAACTACGGTGCAGGTGATATTTTAAGAATAAGGCAGGGTGCAAGGTATGGTAGTATTGTTTCTGTTGCATTTGCTGTAATAAGTGGTATATTAATATTATTAGCAGCAGATTTTTCTGTAAGATTATTTTTAGGTAAAAATATAACTGACCCAGCACAGATAGAAGAAACTATCCGCCTTGCAAAAGTATATTTAACTATTAACTGCTCTATGTATGTATTTTTAGCACTTCTTTTAGTTTTCAGAAGCACACTGCAGGGGCTGGGTAATAGTATTATTCCAACATTTGCAGGTGTGATGGAGCTTATTATGCGGACAGTTGCCGCAATAATACTTTCTGCATATATTGGTTTTGCAGGTATATCCTGGGCAAGTCCTATTGCATGGGTTGGTGCATTTATACCAGTTTTTGCAGCTTATTTTTATATTATAAAAAGGCTTATGCGTAAATATGAAATAAAAAAAGCAAGGCAGAAACATGCAGAAAAATTAAGAGGGGCAGCATTATGAGACAAAAACAATTATTTATTATTTTAGGAGCAGCAGGTATCTTATTGTGGGTATACAGCATTTATTCATCTATTCCGCTTGCAAAGCATTTAAATTTTAATACTCTAAAACTGATACTTGAAAATATGCTTTCATTAGAAAGTCTTGTTACACCATTAGGTTTTATAATAGTTATTACTGGTGCATTTATTAATCAAAAGATTGCAGTAGCTGCAGGTGGCATTATTTCATTAATTATGCCTGTATATTCTGTAATAGAAAGCGGCAGTGTAGAAATTATATCAATAATTATGATATTTATTTCTATAGCAGTTATAGTATTAAGCCTTGCTGGTAAAAAACTAAAACTTAAATAATCACATAAAAAAAACTGTCTTATAAGTGGGAATCCTTTATAAGACAGCTGAAATTTATTCTACTATATATTATTTTTCTTAATCAGGGCAGCCAAGAACTGGATATTTTTTGTTATTTAAAGAAGCAATACTTATTTGTTTTAAGTATTCTTCCATATGGTTTTTCATTTCAAACCAAAGTCCGTAAATAGAACAGTCTGCACATACTGTGCAGTCTTTGTTATTAACACAGTGAACAGGAACAAGTCCGCCGTCCATAACAGTGATTACATCAAGAATAGAAATTTCTTCTGCATGTCTTGCCAGTTTATAACCGCCAAGCTTTCCTGCTGTTGAAATAACAAACTTGCTTTTTTTTAAACTGGAAAAAATCTGTTCTAAGTATTTGTTAGATAAACCCAGTTTCTCAGAAAGTGTAGCAATACCAACAGGCTTGCCTTCTTTTGAAAGCATATTCAGCGTATGCAGTGCTCTAATTGCATAGATTGATTTTGTAGTAATTTTCATAATTTCCCCTCCCACTTTTTATTAAGTGTATGAAGTAAAGTTTTCCCTTAACATTTTAATTTCTGCTGCATATCCATCAAGCTCATTTGGAGTTTCAAGATAAAAAGGCAGATGACGAAGTTTAGGGTGGTTAATAAAGTTAATAACTGCATCAAGCCCAATGGTGCCTTTACCAATTTTTTCGTGCCTGTCTTTATGGCTGTTGTAGGGCATCATAGAGTCATTTAAGTGGACAGCTTTAAGTCTTTCAAGTCCTATAACCTTATCAAACTTTTCTAATACACCTTCTAAATCATGGACAATATCGTATCCTGCAGAAAAAATGTGGCATGTATCAAGGCATACACCTAATTTGTGGTTTAATTCAACTCTGTCAATAATAGTGCGAATTTCCTCAAAAGTAGAGCCTACCTCACTGCCTTTGCCAGACATTGTTTCAAGCAGCACAGTTGTTTGATATTCTTTTTCTAATATAGAGTTAAGCATATCTGTAATAAAATATATTGCAGTATCAACTCCTTGCCCTACATGGCTTCCAGGGTGGAAATTATAAAGATTTCCTGGAATGTATTCCATAATTTCCAAATCGCCTGCCATTGTATTTTTTGCAAATTCTCTAAGTCCTGCATCGCTGGAGCAGGCATTTAATGTATATGGTGCATGAGCTAATACAGGTGCAAAATTATTTTCTTTTAATATTTCATTAAGGGCAGCAGTATCTTTTTCATTAACAGCTTTTGCTTTACTGCCTCGTGGATTTCTACTAAAAAATTGAAATGTGTTTGCACTAATACTTAATGCTTCTTCACCCATATGCTTAAAACCTTTTGACGATGATAGATGACATCCAATATTAAGCATTATATACTCCATTAATGTATTTAATAATTTCACTTAATACATCTATAAAAGATTGCTGTAAGTATTACAGGTAATTTTATATAAAAATAATTTAAATGCAAGTAAAATAAGAAAATATTTTTAAAAAAATATGTAGAAATAGTAAATATAAAAAAATTTATAAATTAGTGTTTTAAACTTCAAATTGTAAAAAAACACTTGTCAACAATAAAAACTTTTACTACACTATAATTAGTAGTTATATTTTATATGGTGGAGGCAAGATATGTATAAGCTTTTAGACATTTTAAACCCAAACCAAATCAATTTTTTATCATCAATTGGTATACCTGTTACTGATAAAGAATATACTGGCGATGAAGTCAGTGATATTTATTTTAGTGTAATGGATAAGCTCAGCGATAATCTGGGGGATGAAATTACTTCGCCAGATGAATACAGTAAAAAGTGCTCTGATATTTTAAGCACACTGTCAAAAGTTACAAGTATATAGTTTTTAGAAATAACATACTGATATTGAACTATTTATTTGCGGACTTGTCATATCCTAATTATAAGTTTGTAACTTATTAATTCTTTTTGTGTCTTAAATATTAAGGCATATGTATATAAGTTATAAATAATATATGAGGTGAAGTATGAGTAAGGCTGCAAAATGGAGTGTAGCAGGTTTTTTGCTGGGAGCGTTGATATTTTTATTATCTCCAAGTTTTAACAAACTTATTTCAAATTTTGTGTTTTGGAATGCAAAAGAGCAGTTTCTGTATTTAACAGGTTCTATTGCCATTGTATATATGGTAATGTGTATGCTGCTTTCTGTTCGTTTTAGTTTTATTAATAATTTAACCGGCGGGCTTGATAAAGCTTATGTTATACATAAATGGGCTGGTATATGGGCATTTATTTTTTCAGTTATCCACTGGTTTATAGAAAGCTGGTTTATAGATATCTGTAAACTTCTTTTTGAAATACCGCCGAAAGTAAAAGGTGCATCTACTATAAGCGAATTTGCTAAAGCCATATATCATATAGGTAATGATTTAGTAGAGTATGCTTTTTATATAATTGTGGTAGTTTTAATTGTGGCACTAATTAAAAAAGTACCATACCACATATTCAAATATATTCATAAAATTATTCCAGTTCTTTTTCTTGTTATTGCATATCACTCTTTTACAATACAGATTAAAGGTGTATGGTTTGGTTCTATTGGCAGTTATCTTTTATCTGCAGTAATATTTGTTGGTGTAATTGCTGCTGTTATAGATTTATTCCAGTTAATAGGCTGTAAACATAAAGTATTTGCAGAAGTAGTGAAAGCAGAACATGATGAAAAAAGTAAAACTCTTGAAGTAGTTTTAAAACCAGCTGAGTATTTTGAATACACTGCAGGCCAGTATGTATTTTTAAAATTCTGCCACAGTAGATATCCACACCCATTTAGTATTGCAGGATATGATAAAGAGAGCAATACACTTAGATTTTTGATAAAAGAGCTTGGCGATTTTACAAAAGAGCTTCCAAAAAATATTAAAAAAGATGATGTTATTACAGTGGAAGGTCCTTATGGTAATTTTACATTTAATGACAGCAGAGCTCAGCAGATATGGGTAGCAGGTGGTATTGGTTTTACTCCATTTGCAGCAAGGCTTGAATACCTTGTATCCCTTGGCAAAAAAGTAGATAATGTAGATTTCTTTTACAGTGCAAGGGGAGAAAACCCATACCCTGAACTTGCTGCATTAAGTGAAAAAGCAGGTGTTCGTTTCCATTATAGAAATACATCAAAAGATGGCAGGCTGAATTTTGACATAATAAAAGAAAAAATAAAAGATGTTAAAAATATATCATTATGGTACTGCGGCCCTGCCGCTTTTGGAACTGCAATGCAGAAAGGTGCAGCAGACTACGGCATAAGCAAAAAAGATATCCATTATGACAGCTTTGATATGCGTTAGAAAATTAATATAACAAAACAATTGTTCGTCTATTATTTTTAACAAAAAAGGCTGGTTGTATTCTAAAAAACACACCAGTCTTTTTGTTTTACTTTATTTATCAATAATTTATGAGTGGCATATATTTTGCTATGTTATAGAGCAGTAGTAAATAAGGGGTGTAATATATGCAAAAAACACTATCAAAAGCTTTTACAATAAAAGGAATTGGACTTCACAGCGGCAAAGAGTTTACAGCAGTGGTAAGCCCTGCTCCAGAAAATACAGGTATTCAGTTCAGGCGTGATGATGTGCGTCACTGCGAATATACTCGTATTACTCCTTATAATGTTTCTTCTACTCAGCTTGCTACAACTATTGACTGCGGCGGTCTGCCTATCAGCACAATAGAACATTTTTCTGGTGCATTTTACGGGCTTGGTCTTGATAATGCTTTCGTTTCAGTTTCTGGAACAGAAGTGCCTATATTAGATGGTTCTGCAAAAGAGATTATGGAGCATATTGAAAAAGTCGGCTTAAAAGAGCAGAAAGCACCAAGAAAAGTTTTAAAAGTAACTCGTTCTGTATCTATAGAATATGAAGGCAAAACAGTGGAAATTGAGCCTTATGATGGTTTTCAAATAACTTTTGAACTTGATTATCCACATCCAGTAATAGGCAGGCAGATTTTTACTTATGATTATAATGAAAATACATTCCATAACGAAATAGGTATTGCCCGCACTTTTGGTTTTAAAAGAGAAGTGGAAGCATTATGGTCTATGGGGCTTGCAAAAGGCGGCTCTCTTGATAATGCTATTGTAATAGATGATAAAGAAGGGGTATTAAATAGTGAAGGTTTAAGAGCAGCTGATGAGTTTGTCCGCCATAAAATACTTGATATGTTTGGCGATTTATCATTAATAGGCTACAGACTGCAGGGTAAAATTAAAGCCAGCAAATCAGGTCATCAGGTAAATAATGTATTTGCAAGAACTCTGCTTGAAGCAACTAACAGTTATGTGATAGAAGAAGTTCAGGATAAACAGGAAAGTATGCAGGCAGTCACAGCAGAAAATATTTCATTTAATCCTTTTGTGGCTTCCCCATCTGTCAGCCCCGCATAATATACATTATTGACAGTATATTATATATATGATAAATACTATTTAAGGGGTAAAATATGAAAGAGAGTTTAGCAGATACAAAAAAGTGGCGAGAAGAGCAGGAAAAAAATATTAAATATTTTAATAATATATCAAATATGACTTTGCCAAATGACGGCAATTTACCTAATTATGATGATTTATCAGATAAATTAAATAAAAATTTCTCAAATTTTATAAATAATATTGATAAAGCTGTCAGTGATAAATAGGTATTACATGCAGTTTGATAATGATGATTTTATAAATCAGGAAGTGGATGTTATTCTAAATTTCTATAGAAATTCCTTTAGTAAATCCTATAAATGTGTTCTACAACTTCAATTATTACGGCATACTATTACTTGTTTTGCTAAAGATTTAAATAGACTATGTAGTTTTCATTGTATAGATATTCCAGACAAGCATAAACAAGTGATACATTTAATATATTGGGTAGTCAAAATAAAGCCAATACATCTTATAGATGGAAAAGGTAATTTTGACAGACCAAGTGTGCCATTTATTAATGAGATTTTTGCTTGTTATGTTGGACTTACAAGGTTAGGCATATATGTTATGAGCATTAGTAATATATTTTTAAAAAATTTTTTATATATGCTTCATTTTAGAGAAATAAAGCCAGAGCCTCTTTATTTATTTTTATATACTTTAGAAAAAGCATATATGAAAGAAATTCCATAAAATAAATGATTTAAGGTAAAAGTTATGAGACAAAGCAGATATTTTATACAAACTATGAGAGAAATTCCATCAGAGGCAGAAGTTATCAGCCACCAGCTTATGTTAAGAGCAGGTATGATAAAAAAAGTTGCAGCAGGCATATATGACTACCTGCCGTTAGGCTTAAAAGTTATCCGCAAAGTAGAAAATATTGTTAGAGAAAATATGAATAAAGCAGGTGCTGTTGAGCTTTTAATGAGTGTAGTGCAGCCTGCTGAGCTTTGGCAGCTTTCTGGCAGATGGAACCATTTTGGTAAAGAACTGCTCCGTTTTAAAGACAGGGGAGAAAGAGAATTCTGCCTTGGACCTACTCATGAAGAAGTAATTACAGATATTGTTAAATATCAGGTTAATTCATATAAACAAATGCCTGTTACATTATACCAGATACAGACAAAATTTCGTGATGAAGTTCGCCCTAGGTTTGGCTTAATGCGTGGCAGAGAGTTTATTATGAAAGATGCATACTCATTTGATATAGATGATGCAGGTGCAGATATCAGCTATCAGAAAATGTATGATGCATACAGAGCAGTATTTAATGCCTGCGGTCTTCGTCATAAAGTAGTTGATGCAGATACCGGTTCTATTGGCGGTTCATTTTCTCATGAATTTATGGTGCTTGCTGATACTGGTGAAGATGCGATTATGTCATGTACAAAATGCGATTACAGTGCAAATATTGAAAAAGCTGTAGTTGTAGACAGCGGAGAAAAAGAAACAACAGCACTTTTACCATTAGAAGAAGTTGCAACACCAGATAAACATACAGCAGTAGAAGTTGCAGAATTTTTAGGTGTTGATATTAAACATGTTCCAAAAACTATGATTATAAAATGCGAAGGTGTAATGGAGGGCAAAGAAGAAAAAACAGTTTTCGCTGCCTGTATGGTTAGAGGAGACCATGAAGTGAACCTTACAAAAGTAAAAAATATATTAAAAGCAAAATCAGTAGAGTTTGCAGAGCACTATGAAGTGCAGGATATGGCAGGATGTGCAGTCGGCTCTCTTGGACCAGTGAATATGCCATTAAAAGTATATGTTGATAATGCATTAAAATATGTATCAAATATAGTTGTGGGTGCAAATAAAGAAGGCTTTCATATTAAAAATGTAAATCTTGAAAGAGATGCAAAAATAGAGGGTTACTTTGATATTCGTAATGCAATAGCTGGGGATAAATGCCCTGTATGCGGTGCAGAATATGAAGAAACAAGGGGTATAGAAGTTGGTCACATATTTAAGCTTGGCACAAAATATTCTGAAAGCATGGGTGCAAAAGCTCTTGATAAAAACGGTAAAAATATTCCTATAGTTATGGGCTGCTATGGTATCGGTATAGGCAGAACAGCAGCAAGTGCAATAGAACAGAACTATGATGAATCAGGTATTATATGGCCTAAAGCTATAGCACCTTTTGAAGTTGTTGTTATTCCTGTTAATACAAATGATGAAGAAGTTATTAAAAAAGCTGATGATATATATGAAAGCCTTTTAAATATGGGTGTTGATGTATTAATAGATGACAGAAACGAAAGGGCAGGGGTTAAGTTTAACGATGCAGATTTAATTGGCTGCCCTGTAAGAGTTAGTGTTGGTAAAAAAACATTGTCTGCTGGTAAAGTGGAAGTATTAATACGCAGAACTAAAGAAGTTATTTTAATAGATGCTGATAATAATGAGGCAGAGAAAATAAAAGAAATATTAGATACAAAAGTTTTATAAACATAAATATAAGCAAAGTATTTTCGTTTATCCTTTTTCTGCATTGTCATACTGAGCTTTAAAGGTGAAGTAATTTAATATATCCTTTATTAAAAAATACTGTTCAGCTGCGGACTTTTAATTCCATCGCTACTTGCTTGGAAAGTCCTTGGGTCGCATAAAACGCTCCCCCTATATTTTTTAAATTACGCTCTGCCGAAGCAGGTTCGGCTATCGCTCACTTTCAGATGTCTCGTCCTGAGCCTGCTTCACTGCCATACTGAGCTTGATTTATAAGCGAAGTATCTAAACAACTAGATACTTTAAATATATTATGCACTGCTGCAATACATATAATTTAGATTTTTCGCCTGTAAAATCAGGCTCAAAATGACTTATGGTGTGAAAATGGTATGTCAATACTGAGCTTGCAATACAGCGAAGTATCTGTCATATAAACATTAAACAGTATATATAACTATTTTAGTTTATATATTATATAAACTGCACATTATATAGTGCAGTATAAACAAATTATAAATAACTTATACATTTTAAGATTTTTTGCTTGATTATTGTAAAAAAATCTGTCATAAGTAAAATGTATTGTGTTATGCTTTATAAGTAGTATGTTTTATAGTTATGGTAAGCAGACAGTTTAAGGATATATATTATTCTCAATAAATAGTTTTTTTTGAGCATAATTTTTGTAATGGCTTATATACAAGGGAGAATGTAATGGCAAAAAAATATACAGTAATGATTTTTGACCCTGAAAAATATGGTAAAAGTAAGACTATATTTATATCTAAAAGACCTTTCTGGGTTGCAGGGTTTGTTATTCTTTTCCTTTTGGCATCTACTGGTATATCATCTTACATTGCTTATAGTTTTTACAAAGAAAGCCGTATGCAGCAGGCAGCTGTTGGTAATAACACAAATAATGCTGTTTTTAATGCTCAGTTTGCTAATTACATTCAGCAGCTTGATGAATTAAATAATAAAATGAGTGCATTAGATGAGCTTGAATATAAAGTAAGAGAGCTTGTTTCTTATCAGGATGGCAGCCGTGTTGTAAAACAGATAGCAGTTGGTGGTAAAGAAGTTGATATATTAAGAGAATACTTTGCTTTTTCAGACAGGAGAGAGCAGGAATTTTTTGACAGTTTAAATGAAACATTAGATGTAATGCGTATAGAAATCAATAAAAGAGAAGTAAGCCTTGCAAAACTTGTAGACTTTTTAGAGGACCAGCGTCTTATAATGCTTGCTACACCTACTATATGGCCTGTAAGAGGCTGGGTATCTTCTAAATTTGGATTCAGAACTTCTCCATTTTCAGGCAGGCGAGTTTTCCATGAAGGATTAGATATTGCTGCAAGATATGGTCTTCCAGTCCGCTCTACAGCAAAAGGCATAGTTGTATATGCTGGTGAAAAAGCAGGTTATGGTAAAATTGTTACTATTGACCACGGCTATGGCTATATGACAAGATACGGTCACAACAGCTCATTAACTGTAAAAGTTGGTGATAAAGTTGAAAAAGGTGATGTAATTGCCAAAGTTGGTTCTACAGGCAGAAGTACAGGGCCACATGTTCACTATGAAGTGCTTGTAAACGGTATACCTGTAAACCCACAAAAATTTATCATTGATGAAAATGAAACTGGAATATAATGAATATAACGCCTTATGTATGCAGCATAAGGCGTTTTTTTTGTATATTAAGGTTTGTTTTTAAGACTGATTTTATACTATTATATAAATAAATTTTCAAACACACTCTGTATCTCTATTTCATAACAATGTAATATTATTATGATTAAAAATAGTATAAACAAATAATATATGTATGTGATTGTTCTACATGATTTTTTTTCTTTTTGTTTTATTTCTGTGATATATCAATAAATGTTTACATTTTTTACAATAAAACTCTTTACTTTTATATAAAATCATATTATATTTAAATAAATTAATCGAGGAGGATTAAGAAACATGAAAAAGGTTTTATTAACTTTAATTGCTGTCTTAATGGCAGTTCCTGCTTTCGCTATTGAAGTTTATAATAATGGCGAAGACACTTCTGTTGATATCTATGGCACTGTTAGAGGCTATGTAGGTTATGGTCATGCATTTAATGCTAATGAAAATGATAATTTTCTCTATGGTGTTCAAAACAACTCCCGCGTAGGTGTAAAACTGAAAGTTGGTAATTTTTCTGGACAGGTAGAATTAGGTGCAAACGAACAAACAGTGCTTGGTGTGAGTGCAAGCAACGCTGTTGGTCTTCGTCAAGCTTGGGGTGCTTACTCATTTGGTAATGCAGGAACTCTTCTTGCAGGTAAAACTGATACTCCTACATCTATGAGCGGTTTTTCTTCAGATATTATGGATACTGATGGCGGTTTAAATGGTTTTGGCGGCACTACAACTTCTACTAGGCGTTTCCAAATAGCATATCAAGTTATGGGGTTAAATATTGCAATAATTGAAAATGATATGAGAGTTAATTCTACTTTTGATAATTATAAAGATGGTGGTGAAGTTATTCCTCGTATAGCTATTTCTTATACTTATAAAAATCCTTCATTAATGGCAAAAGTAGGTGCAACTTACAGCGCATTAAACGGTAGTCTGACATCACCAACAGATCCTGATACTCGCTGGACAACAATTCATGCTTTTGGTATAGTTGCAGGTGTTAAACCTACATTTTTGGATGGTAGAATGTGGTTATCCATTATGGCTAGATTTGGTATGAATGAACATTTATATAATGAAGCTAAAACTGTTGCCAATAATGGTTCACAAGGTCATTCAGCATTTGGATGGGCACCTACTATTGTAAATAATGATGGCACAGTGTATAATGTAACTCGTTTATCTGCTGTTGTGGAATTAGGTTATAAAGCTAATGACTACATAGCTGCAATACTTGGTGCCGGCTATCAATATACAACTCTTGATACAAGTGCTTTCCCAAATGATATTAACAGTTATGCTGTATATCTGCAGGCACCTTACACTGTAAGCAAAAATTTTGCTCTTATTCCACAGCTTTCTTGGTTTAGCTCTACTCAAGCAGGCGGTGCTGAACAGAATGCAGTAGTGTTAATGATGCAGGCTAGATTTACTTTCTAATTTAATATTAGTTTAGTGAAATAATATAATATATAAGCCGCTTTTTTATAAAGCGGCTTTTTTTTATGATGTATTGTTAAGATTATACAGCACTTACTTATGTCATTCTGAGCGTAGCGAAGAATCTAGAATTGAACTTACCCAAAAATTTTAGATAATTGTAGAATAAGCAAAATAACTTCCAGTAAGAAATATTTTTATACTGTATTATAAAAAAGGACTTGCAGAAAGAGCATTTTTTGATTATATTAAAAGTAGCACAGGGGACTGGAGCGGTCAGCCCCTGATGTGAAACTTTAAAAATATTGTTTTAAAATAACCACCTGCAAGGCAAAACAAGGTGGTTATTTTTTTATAAAAATTATGGTTGCTATTGCTAGCATTAATATAAATGTCATTAAATGATTTTCATAAACCATAAGCCACCTCCTGATTTATTCCGAACGGTTAATCCGAATGGATAAAAAGAAAGGTAGCCAACCACCAGCCCGCACTGTGCTACTAGGCATAAAGCCTATTTGAAATAAACACCAAAAAATAAAAAAATACAAGTAAAAATACTTATTTAACTTACCCAAAAATTTTAGTTAATTGTAGAATAAGCAAAATAACTTCTAGTAAGAAATATTTTTATAGTTTATTAATAAAAAAGGACTTGCAGAAAGGATATGTTTTAAGTATATTAAGAGTAGAACACAGGGACTAATTATGATTAGTCCTGTGGTTGAAAATAGTATATTTTTAAATAACCACCTGCGAGCCAATTAGGTGGTTATTTTTTTATGTAAAAAACTATGGTTGCTATTAGCAGCATTAATACAAATATCATTAGATGATTTTCATAAACCATAAGCCACCCCCTGATTTATTCCGAACGGTTAATCCGAATGGATAAAAAGAAAGTGACTAACCACAATATAGTCGCACTGTGTTCTGTTAGTAACTTATCATTGTATATAAAAAAATACAAGTAAAAATGCTTATTCCCAAATAATCCGCAATTCTTTTTTAGCATTTTCAAGTATTTATTATATACCACTAGTTTCATATAATACTATTTTCCTTGATTTCTTGACTTTTACATTTATACATAATATACTCATCAAATGAAAATTACAGTAAACGGCAAAGAGTTATTATTAGAAAATTCTTTGTCTATAAAAAATTTAATAAATCACTTAAATATTGATGCAGATATATTTATAGTAAACTCTTTCCCTGTTTCTCTATCATATATTATAAATAATAATGATACTGTTACTTTAATAAAAAAAGGCAGCATACCAGATAAAGAATATTTAGAATATCAGCTTATCTGCAGGCAGGGTTTAAAAGAATATAATATATTAAAAAATTCATCAGTTGCAGTATGTGGTCTTGGCGGGCTTGGAAGTAATGCAGCAATCAGCCTTGCAAGAGCAGGACTAGGCAGATTAAAGCTTATTGATTTTGATATTGTTGAGCCATCAAATATAAACAGACAGGCTTATTTTATAGAGCATATTGGTATGTATAAAACTGATGCATTAAAAGAAATAATAAATAAAATATCGCCTTACATTAATATAGAAACATCAAATGTGTATTTAGATGAAAAAAATATATTAAATGAGCTTTCTGGTTTTCAAGTAGTACTTGAATGCTTTGATAATGTTGAAACAAAAATGATGATGATAGAAAAATGTGTAAACAATATGCGTGACAGCTATATAATAGGTGCATCAGGTGTGGCAGGATATTATAATACAGATAAATTTACACAGAAATCTTTAGGCAGTAACTGCATAATAATTGGCGATTTTGAAAATGAGGCAGGCTTTAATCAGGGGCTTTATGCACCACGGGTTGCAGCTGCAGCAAATATTCAAGCGAATACCGCTTTAAGATATTTATTAATGGATAAATAATGCAGATAAAAGTTAATGGCAGATTATATAATTTTGATGATAATATAACCCTTGAAAACATTATAAATCAGCTTAATATTTCATTCCCGAATATTATAGCAGAAGTAAATGGGGAAGTTATTACAAAAGAACAATTTAGTAAAACAGTTATAGAAAATAATTCCGTCATAGAGCTTATAAAATTTGTAGGCGGCGGTTAGTGGTGGTTATATGAAAAAATTAATTTTCTTACTTATCCTTATTCCAAATATTATATATGCAAAAGAAACATTTGCCAAAGAAACATTTGATAGTTTTGCTGCACGGCTAGATAGCTGGGCACAGGGCTTAAATGGATTCGTTGTATCTACGGGTAAAGATGTGACTATTGATTTAGGCAAAAATGCCAATGTTATTAAAGGTATGGAGTTTACAGCTGCAAAAGAAGGCCAGGAACTTTTACACCCAGTAACAGGTAAATCATTAGGCAGAAAAAAGGTTGAAACTGGTAAAGTTATAATAAGCAGTGTGGAAGCAAAATACAGTGTGTGCAGCATAAAAGAAAATAAAGGAATTGGCAAAGGCAATCAGATATCTCACATATATCCTGTTCCTGTGAGCATTAAAACAAACCTTTTAGAAGAAAGTGAAACTGCACAGCTAAGGTATGCTTTATTTAAACAGGGTGCATTGGTGGAACGAGATACATCTGATTACAGTATTGTATGCGGCAGAGAAAAGGAAGGAGCAAATATTGCAAAATGCAGCCTTACATTTAATGGAAGTGAAATATTTTCTGACGATATAGCAGTCAAAGGTGTTAAAATTATTAGAACTGCAAAAAATGTAGACAATATTAAACCATATAAAATAGAAACTACAGCTTATGGTATGGCTGTAGGTTATTTTTTAGGAAAAGATAATGATTACCTTGTAGCAGTTAATGAAAGGACATCAATAATAGTATATGAACTTAAAGATGGTATTTTGGTAGAAAAAGCATCTGTTAACTCAATTGGTGAAAATATTGTAAATATAGAAGCGCTTGATTTAAATAATAATGGTAAAGATGAATTATTTGTTTCAGCAGTAACAAAGAAAAATCAGCCTGCATCATATATATTTGAATATGACAATGGTGAATTTAAAATACTGCAGAAAGAAATACCTTATTTTTTCCGCACATATTATGCAGCAGGCAGAAAAAATATTATATGCCAGAGTTACACAGAAGGTGCTATGACTGGTATGATATATGGTGTAGAATATAAAGATGATGAAAAAAAATATTCATTTACAACACCATACAGCCGCAGCTATGGTGCAGCTATATATGGATTTGGCTTAATCAAAGGCAGTGAAAATAGAGATGATGAAATAATGTTTTTTAATAGACACGGCGAGCTTAGTTTAAGTGACGGAGAAAAGATTAAAATATATAAAGAATTAGACTGCGGCAATACTCCAAACTATCTGGAATATTCAGAGAAATTAAATACTGGTATAAATGTTGCAGCAACAGGAGAAAGTGCTGGATTTTTTGTATATGATGAACAGAGCATTATAGTGCCAGTATATCAGAGAATAATACAAATGACAGATGGCTCAATTATGCTTTATTCAAATAAACTGGCTAAAATGAATGTAATAGGCAAATACAAAGCAGCAAAAATCGGCTCATATTTTTTTACAAATAAAATGGTACCTGTATGGGAGAAAAACCTTTCAGGTACAGCAGTAGCAGATATTGACATAACTTGTGATGGCAGTCATCTGGCTTATATATTATCCAATAATAAAAATGGCTTAAGCAAATCATTTTTATATGTGATAGACAGCAATCTTTAATATAGAAAATACTTATATATTAAATAGATTAGAAGTAAAAAAATACTATAAGGCTAAATATTTCTATACTAAGCAAAGGGGGAATTTGCAAAGTTATATATAATAATAGTATGATATTTTTATATAAATTATGATAGTTCCTTCGCCTGCTCTGCATGCTCAGGAAGACATATATTATCATTTCATGAGTTTTATGCGGTTATTAAAAATTTTACTGCAACAAGATAAACAAAGCTGAAAAAATATTCAAACCCACACTTTTGTCTATTCTGAGCAAAGCGAAGAATCTAGAAAGGATATATAATTATTGTATAATACATTATAAATTTATATTTAGTATTTTATAGTTCCTTCGTTTGCATAGCAAACTCAGGAAGACATTGTCTAGTGTATCAATAATTTTATAAATTAATAAAATTTTGCTGAATAAATAATATATGCTATTCAATAAATTACGATAACGATTTAATGTCTATTCTGAGCCAAAGCGAAGAATCTAAAAAAATATTCTTGCTTTTTATTGTAATATAAATACAATATGCAAATGGAAGATAAGTTTAAATCAATAATTTTATCACATAATCAAACAGCTTCAAGTAGGAATCAATATTATATTATTACTAACTACCATAATACAGTATTATATGTTGGTGTTACAAGCAATCTTATAAAAAGAGTGTACGAACATACAACTAAATTGGTAAAATGTTTTACGAATACTTATAATTGTAATAAACTTGTATATTTTGAAATATTTTCAGATATTCAGGAAGCAATTAAAAGAGAAAAATATATTAAAGGTAAAAAAGAAGTTTTAAACTTGATTTAATTCAGTCATTAAATCCAGACTGGCTTGATTTATATGATATGATCACTCAATAAATAACTTATATATTCATCGCCTTTGGCTCAGAGTAGACATTGTTGTGGTTTGAAAATTTTATCAGTTTTATTTCTTTTTTTGCTTAATAAAAAATTTAATAGTGTGCATAGTGTTTGAAATACTAAAATATATATTCCTGAGTATGTCAAGCTATATCGTGGCAAGATAATTTTTAATCAAATGATGAGATAAGGAAAAATAAAAATCGTGCAAAAAAGTTAAAATCGTTTTAAGTTTTTAAAAATTACATAGTCATTGCCCAGTAGTTGCATAGTCCCGCAACATACTTATCTCGCTATTCCATTATTTTTTATCTCACCCCCCCCCTATCAAGCAGGCGAAAGAACTATAACATGATAAATAATATATATTATAATTTTATAAAGATATTGTTATAGACTGAATATTTTATTACTGTATCATAACTAATTTAAAAGTCCATTTATTTCAAAGAATTTTTGTATCTGTCTGAAGTATTCAAATACGACTTTTTCATAAGCTATATAGAAAAGCTGCATAGATGCAATAAGCATAAGCACGCCTATCGTAATTTTTACAGGGAAACCTATTACCATAATATTCATCTGCGGTACAAGTCTTGCAAGTATACCCATTATAACATTTGTTATCATAAGTGCAATAAATACCGGTGCTGTAATCTGTATAGCTATAATGAATATTTTAATAAATGTAGTTAATATAAACATTAAAGCATCTTTATTAAAAGTAAAATCGCCAACAGGCATAAAATCAAATGACTGTCCAACTGCCCGTAAAAAAATATGGTGTCCATATATGCCTAGATATATTAATGTGCCTAAAATATTATATATCTGCCCTGTAAATGATACATTTGAGTTAGTGGATGGGTCTATAACACTAACCATACTAAAGCCTATTTGATAGTCTACAAGGTAACCGCCAAGCTGCAGACCGGAAAAAAGCAGGCTTGTCATACCGCCTATACATATACCTATTAATATTTCCTTTGCAACGCTTACTACAAGCCATAAAATATTAGGGTCGGTAATTGTAACAGGAGTAACTACAGGCAGTAAAAGTAAAGATATTATTAAAACTAAAATCATACGGACAGGGTTTAAAAGAGATGAACTGCTGAAAACTGGTGCTGTAAAAAATAAGCCGCCCATACGCATTATTATTAAAAAATATGTAAGCAGACGGCTTGGTTCAAACAGGTCAGTAAACCCCATAATGATTACCTAGAAATTATTATATTTTGATATATATTCCTTGATACCATCATATATACCTTTTGCCACTTTTTTTCTATAGGCTGATGATTTTAATTTAGAAGCATCATCATTATTTGATAAAAAACCAGTTTCTACAAGGATAGCAGGCATAGTTGCACCTACAAGTACATAAAACGGTGCTTGTTTTACTCCAAGGTTTTGTTTTGGTGCTGCTTTAACATTTTTTACAAGACAGCTTTGTACCGAGCCTGCAAGGGACACAGATTCTTCTAATTTAGAATATTTTAAAATATCTTTTAAAATGCCCTGTAAATCTGAAATAGATTTAGTAGTGGCTTGGTTTTCAAGTGCTGCTACTTCAAGTGCTGCCCTGTCATTTGTTACATTAAACACAAATGTTTCAAGTCCTGTTGCTGCTTTATTTTTTGCAGCATTAGCATGTATTGATACAAATATATCTGCTTTTAATTTGTTAGCAATAGCTGTTCTTTCTTCAAGTGGTATAAACACATCTTTATTTCTAGTTAAATGAATATTTAAATCAGGGTCTGCTTTTAAATATTCATAAAGATATTTACTAATTTCAAGAACAATATCTTTTTCTTTTAAGCCGTTATAAACTGCACCTGGGTCTTTTCCACCGTGACCTGGGTCAATAACAATAGTCCTTATTTTAAGCCCTAATGCAGCACCTAAAGTAATATCTTTCGGTAAGTCATCTGGTCGTTTTGTTTTCATATCTGCTGGTGGCTTATTATTTTTAGCCACCTGTGTTTTAGATGCAATAACTGGTCTTTTGACTTCATCTTTCCTTTCAGAAGAAAATACATCAACAACTATTCTGCTTGGATTGCTCATTTGAAAAACTGTGAAATCTTTTACATTTTCAGAATCAAGCACAACACGAGTTCTTTTATCCTGTGGATGATATCCAAGGCGGACTGCACTTAAAAGACCATCTTTTATAGATAAGTTTCTTGACACATTACTGCCAAGTATTGAGTTATTAATATCAATAGTTAAGCGTGGAGGTTTGTGAAGTGCTGCATCAGCTTTAAGCCAGTGGCTTGAATATTCTGCATTGTTAGATAAGTCTATGACTATTCTTGTATAATCCTGGTCAGAAAAATATCTGATACCATGTACATTTACTGTTTTGCCTGATGCTGTAGCCCCAGAATCCTGTCCAGCAGATACTGATACTACATCTTTATCATCTTTTTCTGCAATATTTTTTACAGGCTCTTTTACTGGTTTATTTACTGGCTGTTTGACCTGATTATTTGCAGTTATAACTGGGTTAGGTCTTGTAATAGTAGAACGGTTACTTGTACCAAGAGAAGCAAGTTTTTTTTCAGCTTCTTTAGCTTCTATGCTGTTCGGATGCTTTTGTATAAGCTTATTTAAAGTAAATTTTGCAGAAGTGCTGTCACGCCTTGCAAGAAAAATATCAGCACTTTCTAAATAAGCCCGCCTTGCAGCAGAAGAAGAAAATGCTCCCTGCACCATTCTGTAATAGTTAAGAGATTTATCTAAATCTATCTGCATACTAAAACGCTCAAAAGAACGCCTGTATGCTCTTGCAGCACCTAGAAGTGCATCATCTGCATATTTACCTGATGGATTATCTGAATAAATTTTATAAAATTTATCACCTATTGTAGTATAAGACTTTCTGCCTATTTGAGCAGTCCTGTCAAGGAGAGTTAAATCTTTATACATATCATCAATCTGGCTGGCATACACAAAAACTGATGATACCATAAGAAAAAAAACTACAAAAAATGATAGCCTTAATTTATTTATAATATACATTTATACCTGCAGCAATACTTGTAAAATTAAATAATTATATTATCAATATTATATGAAAATATCAATTATTTATTTTGCAAGTATAATATATTTTTGCTTTATTGTAAAAGTAAATAATCAAAAAAAGTTCTTTTTCTTAAAAAACCATGCAAGCATTAATGAAACTGCAAACATGGCAAATACACTTACTGCAAACCCATGTGAATATGATGTGAATGGTATTTGTTCAAAGTTCATTCCAAAAATACCGCCTATAACCATTGGTGGCAGCATTAATGTGGAAAGCATAGTAAGTATATTTATAAACTTATTAGATTTTAACTGCATTCTTGACATATTTTCGTCATATACAGAACGGATAGAGTCTTTGCAGTATAAAATTGCTTCATTTAAATACATAGCATGTTCAAATAAGTCTTCATAATATGGCACAATAGATACTGTATTATCTTCACTGTTGTGCTCTATGGATAGTTTTAAAAGCTGGTTTACAACATCATAAGATGCTCTTGTGTGTCTTGATAAAAAATTTACATGCCTTTTTAATGTAAAAAGTTTGGAAGTATCACATGGACATGCAACATCAAGTGTCATAGTATCCTCTAAAGAATCTACTGATAAGTTAATAGAATTTAATATCATTATGTAGTTATCTATCATAGCATCAATTAAGGCATATAAAAGATAATCGCTTCCTCTGGTATAAAAATTATTAAAATGCTTATATATCCTTTGCAGAACAATATTAAATTCATCGCAGTGATATTCTTCAAATGTAATTAAAAAATTATCTTTTTGGATAAAAGAAATCTGGTTATCCTGTATATTAGTATTATTAATGCTTAATGAACGCATTATAATAAAGTTATAATCAAAAGTATCATCAAATTTAGGGTTATGATATGTTTCAAAAACATCTTCTAAAGTAAGGCTTGAAATGTTAAATGGTTTTAATGCTTCTATTACCCTGCTGCTGTCTGAAAGTCCTGTTACTCTAATCCATGTAACATATTTGTCTTTATTATCATAGTCTATAACATCGTTTTCTATGACTTTGTCATTCATAATTTTGCAGCATGTAATGTTTGTTTGAACTGGTGCTGTATCGCCTTCATAGATAATTGTGCCTGGAGCTGCACCTTTTGATTTAGAGAAAAGTTTTTTATTCATACTACTGCTCTCTTACTTTAACCATATGGATATGAGCTAAAGTGATTTAAAATAATAAAAATTTATAAGCTGATTTATAATGATGGACTAACTATATTATTAGACCATAAAACAGCATAAACAAGTTATCTGCCTGCTGACTGTTTAGTTTTTGGTTTGGGTACAAAATGCATACACTGACTGCCTGAATTTTTAAATACTTCCAGTGATGGTATTATTTTAGATTTAAACCCTATAGCCTTGCATGCATAAGGAGTGGCAGGCTGCCAGGTAATCTGTAAATGTATGCAGTCAAAACAGTTTATTCTTTTTTGATTATTTTCTTTCATATTAGGTATATAAAGTAGTTAGGAAAAAATTGCAAGCAGTGAATTTGAATAAGTTATAAAAAGATTAAACTCTACCACTTTTTAGAGCAGTATAGCTTATTAACTCTTTAGAGAGTTGAGTATAGCGAAACAAAAAACTACTGGCTTTGCCAGTAGATGACAAAATCTTATAGAAAAAAATCTCTTATATAGTAAGATGAATTGTTCAAGTCACATCAAACTATAGTAACAAGGAGATTTTATGTCACACAGTCTATCACATAGTAAATGGTTATGCAGGTATCATATAATCTTTACACCCACATTATGTACCAATAAGTATAGAAGAAAAATAATTTATAATAAATATAGGTAAAGCATAAGAGATATTATAAAAAGTTTATATTATTATAAAGGCATAGAAATATTAGAAGTTCATTTTATGCCCGATTATGTCCATTTATTGTTATCAATTCCCCCAAAAGTATAGTGTATTAGGTATAATGGGCTGTTTAAAAGGCAAAAGTTCTTTAATGATATTTGAGAGACATGTCAATTTAAAATATTAATATGATAACCATCATTTTTGGTCAACAGGATATTATGTAAGTACAGTTGGCTTAAATGAAGCAACAATAAGAAAGTATATACAAGACCAAGAAAAAGAAGATATCTTACATGATAAATTAGGAGTAAAAGAATATGATAACCTTTTTAAAGGGCAGCTGATAAAATAATATCACTGTTAGTTAAACATAGTATTAGCTGCGATGTGACTTGAACAAGTCAACACAAATAGAAGCTGCAGGTGATAGTGGCTTACAGCCAAAAAGCAAACTACCCGTTTAACGGGTAGTTTTGATTTTTCAGTAAGTCATTATAATTTAAAGAAAGATGCTTCTTCTTTTAGCTGGATAGAAATAGTTTCAAGTTTTTCAACTTCTCTAACATTTTCCTGCATCATGCTTTGAGTATTAGATGACATATCAGCCATTTCAGCTAAATATGTTTCAATAGTATGTATACCATTTTCCTGTTCAGTAGATGATGTGCTTACATCTTGAGCCATAGCAAGCGAACCCTGAGCCTGTTTTTGAATTTCATTTAATATTTCACTTGTAATGCCTGCAAGTTCTAAGCCTTTTTCTACCTGTGGCAGAGTTTGTTCCATAGCAGATACTGCTATTTCAATTTCTTTTTGAATTTCAGTAATCATATTAGTAATTTGAGCAGTAGTATCACCTGTTCTTTCTGCAAGTTTTCTAACCTCATCTGCAACAACAGCAAAGCCTCTGCCATGTTCGCCGGCTCTAGCTGCCTCAATAGCAGCATTTAATGCAAGCAGGTTAGTCTGGTCTGCAACTTCAGCAATTAAGCCTGCACTGCCACTGATTTCTGTAGATTTATCTTTAAGGTTTTTAATTTTTTCAGCAGTTTCAAGTACTGTAGAGCTTACTTTATTAATAGCTTCTGTAGTGTTATTCATAGCTTCATTACCTTTTTTAGAAAGCTCTAATGTTTTTTCAGAATTTTGCTCTGTCTGTCTTGCAATTTCAGCAATTTTTGCTGTGCCTGCACTGATTATTTTTATTTGGTCAACACTTCTCATAGATGCAGCGTGCTGGTCTTCTGCAGCATGCTGTGCCTGACTAGAAGAATCTGCTACAACATGGGTGCTTTTACCTAATTCTTCTGCTGAATGCTGGATATTTCTGATAACATTTCTTAAGTGTCCCTGCATAAATACAATGTGGGAAAGCATACTGTCTGTATTTTTCTGGTTAGTTTTAATTTCATTGGATAAATCACCCTGAGAAATTGCATTAAAGCTTTTAGAAGCATCCTGTGGGTCTCCACCCAAAAGTTTAACAAGGTATCTGATAATGAAAAATGCAATAGAAAAGCCAAGTATTAAAGCTATGATAGAGTTTAATATCATCATAAATTTAAAGTTAGCTGTGCTTGCTGTAACGATAGGTGTAACAGCCTGATTTTTTGCTTCTTCTAAGTTAATAAATTCATTTATAAATTTTAACCAGTCTACAAATAATGGGCGAACTTTATTTAATTTCTCCATCATTTCAACATTATTCCCAGCATTTTTGTCGGCTATTATGCCTTGAATTAATGGCATTGCTGCTGTTTCTGTATTATTGATTTTATCTAAAATAGCTTTTTCTTCGCTTGTAAGCATATTTTTATTAACAAAATTTTCCATCATTCGATTTTTTGCATCTATATAAAACTGCTCCTCAAAGCTTATTTCTTCAAGATACTTATTTAAATTCTGCTGATTATTTGCAAGTACAACATCTCTAATAGATATTGAGCGGTTATGCACTGAACCCCTGTAATCTATTGCTACCCTTTGTTTTGCGGAATTAACATTATTAATTTCAGCCAGATTTCTATCAATAAAACTAATTCTGTTTATTGAAAGAATTGATATACCTAATATAATTAAAACAAGTACACCATAACCTGCACCAATTATGTTAAATATACTGATTTGCCGTTTTTCATTATTCATAGACTGCTCCCAAATATTGATTTATTGCCATAAAATAAATAAAGCAGATAAAGGCAATTAATCACTCAAAAATAGTAATAATTACTATTTATCGTATTCAAATACATAAGTCAAGGCAAATATATTTATATAATATAATAAAATACTTTTCTTATGTAAAAAAATAATGTATATATAAAATAATGGATTAAAGTTTTTAGATAAACAAGCATAATCTACAAACTTATATAAGGATTATAAATGAGCAGTATTAAAAGGATTTCTTTTCAAGAAGGTGTTGACTTATACAATAATGCAGATATTTTAGAGCTTGGCAGAATGGCTGATGATATCCGCAAAAAAAAACACCAAGAAAATATTGTAACATTTGTTATAGACAGAAATATTAACTATACTAACATCTGCACATGTAAATGTAAATTCTGTGCCTTTTATAAAAATGAAGGTGAAGAAGGCGGATATGTTATTTCAAAAGAGGAGCTTGCACAGAAAATTCAAGAAACACTTGATTTAGGCGGCTCACAAATTTTGCTGCAGGGCGGTCTTCATCCTGAATATAAAATTGATTTCTATGAAGATATGCTGAACTATATGAAAACTTTTCCAGTGTGGCTGCATGCATTTTCGCCACCTGAGATACACCATATTGCAAAAATGAGTGGCTTAACTATTGCAGAAACAATAAAAAGGCTTGCAGCCGCAGGGCTTGACTCTATCCCTGGAGGCGGTGCAGAAATATTAGATGATGAAGCAAGAAAAAATGTAAGTCCTAATAAAATTAATTCTGCAGCATGGCTTTCTGTTATGGAAGAAGCTCATAAACAGGGGCTTAAAACTACAGCTACAATGATGTTTCGTAAAAAAGATGCAGCAGAGATCATTTTATGTCATTTTGATAAAATACGCTCATTACAAGATAAAACAGGCGGATTTACTGCTTTTATCCCTTGGCCATTTCAGCCAGGTAACAGCGAATTAGATGATGAAGCAGTTACTGCTGTAGAATATTTACGAGTGCTTGCTATTGCTAGAATATACCTTGATAATATACCAAATATACAAGTTTCATGGGTAACGCAGGGAGCAAAGGTTGCACAGATTGGTTTATTTTTTGGCGGCAACGATTTTGGCAGTGTTATGATAGAAGAAAATGTTGTCCGTGCAGCAGGTGCTAATTTTCGCCTTAAAACTGAAGAAATTAAACATATTATTAAAACAGCAGGCTTTATACCTAAGGTTCGTAATATGCAGTATGACATTATAGACGAATAATTATAAATTAAATTTTTTGCATGGAAGTGTCACTTGAAAGGGCCGTTATTAAATGTATTAATTAAAATTTCTGCAGAAATCAACTCTACTATGGAGCTTGATACTCTGCTGCCTGATATTGTCAAAATCACGGGTGATTATTTAAAAGTCCGCAATGCTTCCATTATGCTTATTGACTGGGATACTCTTACAATAAACTGTTACACAGGCTGTTCACCACACCATAACTCATTATCTATTAAGCAGGGAATTATAGGTGATGTGGCAGGCACAGGTACAGAATATATTGTGAATAAAAAATATTCTTCATCATCAAGTAAATCTTTCCTTGCCCTGCCATTAAAAGCAGGCAGTAAAATATTAGGTGTTTTTAACTTAACAGATAAAGATGAAGACTATTTTAATGATGATGATGTTTCAATAGCAAGATATATTGCTTCTCAGTGTGCTTTAGCAATAGAAAGACACAATATATATAATAAAATGAGAGCCAATGAAAACCTGCAGGCCATAGGTCTTTTAAAATCTTCTGTTGCTCATGATATATCAAACCTTTTAGCGATTGCAGATGTTTATCTTGGACTTATGGAAGATGAAGTTGATAAATCATCTACAATATATGAATATGTAAAAGCAGTAAAAAGCGAAATGAAACGCATAAGCATACTTGCAACAGATATGCTTGACTTATCAAAAGATAAACTTGTAGTCCATAAAACTAAATTTAAAATAAGCGAACTTGTTAATGAATTAAAATTATACAGTGAAACATTTTCTAAAAATTCTAATGCAAAAGTAGAGTTTCGTATAAAATGTGATGATGAGATAGCAGCAGATAAAAACAGGCTTTTCAGAGTATTTTTTAATCTGCTTAATAATGCAGGTGATGCAGTAAAAGAAAACGGCAGAATTATTTTTGCTGTTAAAAAAACAGGCAAGGCTATTTCTTTCTTAGTTGCAGATAATGGCAAAGGCATACAAAAAGAAGATATTGGAAAACTTTTTCAGCCATTTTATACTTCAGGCAAAATCAAAGGCACAGGGCTTGGGCTGGCGGTAGTTCATGATATTATAGAAGCCCATTCAGGCAGTATTCGTGTCCGCTCTACATTAGGCTCTTATACATGTTTTCTTATAAGGATACCAAAAGATGGATAGAATAACAGTCAGGGCAGAAAAACCGCAGGAAAGGGCAAAAGATATATGCAATAAAGTCTATAATCTGCGTGCAGGTGAATATGAAATAGAGGGCGGCACAGAAGACAGAGCCACAGTAATATTTAAGTGTGTAAACAATACTGCCAATTCAAAAGTATTCTTAACAACAGATGAAGGTGCTTTTACTGGCTATCTTTTTATGTATCCAGCATTAAATGAAGGCACAATGCACACTCTGGAAGAAATCCTTGATTATCTAGCTTCAGAAGAAATAGAAAATATTGATAAAAACCAGATAAGCAGCCTTTTCAACAGGTTTGCTGATGGAGAAGTTATTGAAAATGAAGTTATAGCAGAAGGTATACGACCTACTGCAGGAAAAGATGCAGAAATAACTCTCCATTTTGGTGCAGCAGATAAAAAACCAAAAATTAAAGATGGTAAGGTAGACTTTAAAAACCTTGATAATATTGTAATGGTTGAAAAAGGTAGTGTGCTTATTACTAAAAAACCAGCAATACAGGGCAGCCGTGGCAGAAATATTAAAGGGGAGGAAGTTACTCCAACACCTGCAAAAGATATCGTTATACTTCCAGGCGATGGAGCAACAGTTAATGAAGCAGGCACAATATTTTCTGCTACTACAGACGGATATGTAGATTTTGGTAATAAGCGTCTTGGTGTGTATCCTGTTTATATGGTAAAAGGTAATGTGGATTACTCTACAGGCAATATCCGTTTTAATGGGTCTGTCCATGTAAAAGGTGATGTTCTTTCAGGCTTTAAGATAGAAGTTGATAAGCATATATTAGTTGATGGTATTTGTCAGGATTGTGAAATTATTGCAAAAGGCAATGTTATTTTAAGAACTGGTATAAAATGCACAGGTTCTGGGCTTGTAAGAGCTGGCGGCACTGCTGTGATTGGATATGCTGAAAAAGCAAAGGTATATGCAAGAGAAAGTATAGAAATAAGAAAATATGCTTTTAACTGCGAGCTTTTTGCAGGCACTAAAATAGATGCAATGAATGGTGATGGCATTATTGCTGGCGGCTTAATCAGAGCATTTCAGGATATTTCTGTAAAACAGCTTGGGACAAACGGTAATTCTAAATTTAATGTAATTATTGGAATGAAATATTATATAGAATTTGAGCTTGAAAAACTCCGCAGAGAAAAAGTACGGATTGCAGAAACTATTGAAAGAGTAGATACTGCACTTTCAAGGTTTAATCTGAACAGACCAAAAATTGCAAATCACCCTAAAATTATTAAAATGCTTGAAGTTAAGTCATCTTTAGGTGAATTGATTACTGAACTTGATAAAAGAGAAGCTAAACTTATAGAAGAAAATAAGGCAAAATCACCTAGAATGAAAGTAAAAAATAAAGTATTTGAAGGGGTAACTGTTATGTTTTATAATGTTGGTGCAGTTGTAAAAGAACCTATGGAAAATATGGTATTTTACTATGATGATAAATACGGTGAAGTTGCCTGGATAAGCCTTAAAAATGCCAATGCACTTGATTAATATATAAAAGGAGTAATAAAAGCCTTTATGCTTTTACAATAAAATGAAAAATAATATAATCATCCGCGGTGCAAGACAGCACAATCTTAAAAATATTGATTTAGACATACCAAAAAATTCTCTTGTTGTAATAACTGGGGTCAGTGGCTCTGGTAAATCTACACTTGCTTTTGATACTTTATATGCAGAAGGTCAAAGAAGATATGTGGAAAGCCTTTCTTCTTATGCAAGGCAGTTTTTAGAACTTATGGAAAAACCTGATGTGGATTTAATAGAATATTTATCCCCGGCTATCAGCATAGAGCAGAAATCTATAAGCAAAAACCCACGGTCAACAGTTGGCACTATTACAGAAATATATGACTACATGCGTCTTTTATTTGCAAGGGTTGGTGATGTATTCTGCCCAAACTGTAATAAAAAAATACAGTCATACACTGTGCAGAAAATAGTTGATAATGTATTAGCTTATGGAGAAGGGTCAAGAATAGAAATACTTTCACCTGTTATTAGAGGTAAAAAAGGCGAATTTAAAAAATATTTTAAAGATATGCTTAAAAATGGATTTGTGCGTGCTTATCTTGACGGTGAAAGTATACGCCTTGAAGATGATATAGAGATAGATAAAAATGTAAAACATGATGTATCTATATCTGTAGACAGGATAGTTATAAAAGATGATGTTGCAAGAAGATTAACTGATTCTATAGAAATAGCTTTAAGAAATGCAGACGGCTTAGTGGAAATATTATGTAATGGAGAAAAAACTTTATACAGCGAAAAATTTGCTTGTATTGACTGCGGTATAAGCATTGCAGAAGTAGAGCCTAGAATATTTTCTTTTAATAACCCATTTGGTGCCTGCCCAGTATGCGAGGGTATTGGGGAACGCTCAGTATTTGATGAAGATCTAGTTATTCCCGATAAATCAAAAAGCATAAGAGAAGGTGCTGTAAAAGTATGGGAGCAGTATGATAACTTCCATTTTTATAATATATTAAATGCACTTTCAGCAAAATATGATATAGCATTAAACAGTCCGTGGCAGAAACTTTCTCAAAAACACAGGGATATTATTCTTCATGGAGTAGAAGAACCTATAGAACTTTTTACATTTAAAGGTGATAAGAAAGTTTTTTATGAAAAACAGTTTCAAGGTGTTTTTGGTGAGTTGCAGCAGATGCTTTCATCTGGCATTATCAGTGAAATAGAAACAGCTAAAAAATACATGATTTTCCGACCATGTGAAGAATGCAGCGGCACAAGGCTTAAAAAAGAAAGCCTTTCTGTCAGGATTAATGGTCTTAATATTGCAGAAGTTGCTAAATTTAATATTAAGCAGGCAATAGGTTTCTTTTCCAAACTGGAATTTGACGGCTTTAAAAAAGAAGTGGCAGATAAAATTATTAGAGAAATATTAAGGCGTCTTAATTTTCTTAATGATGTAGGCATAGATTATATTACAATGGACAGGAAAGCATCTACTTTATCAGGCGGTGAAGCTCAAAGAATAAGGCTCGCAACACAGATTGGCTCAGGGCTTACTGGTGTACTTTATGTTCTTGATGAGCCATCTATAGGTCTGCACCAGCGAGATAATGATATGCTTATAGCTACTCTTAAAAATTTAAGAGATATAGGCAACAGTGTAATAGTTGTAGAGCATGATGAAGATACTATTATGCAGTGCGACCAGATTATAGATATGGGAGTAGGAGCAGGCAGAAAAGGCGGCGAAGTAGTGTTTCAAGGCACGCCAAAAAAATTAATGCATTCAGAGCAGTCATTAACAGGCGGGTATCTTTCTGGCAGACTTAATATTGAAGTGCCAAAAGAAAGACTGAAAGTTGATAAAACTAAAATTATCTCCATAAAAGGAGCAAAAGAGCATAACTTAAAAAATATAAATGTAGATATTCCTCTTGGTTTAATCACATGTGTTACAGGTGTCAGCGGTTCTGGCAAGTCTACATTAATATTAAATATATTATATCCTGAGCTTATGAGGCAGCTTTACGGCTCTACATATAAAGCAGGCGAGCATAAAGCTGTAACAGGTGTATCTAATATTGATAAAGTTATAGATATAGACCAGTCACCAATAGGAAGAACACCACGAAGCAACCCTGTCACTTATACAGATATATTTAAGGATATAAGGGGGCTTTTTGCTGTTACACCTGAAGCAAAGATGCGTGGCTATAATGCAGGCAGGTTCAGCTTCAATAAAAAAGGCGGCAGATGTGAAATATGTCAGGGTGAAGGATATATTGAAATAGAAATGCACTTTCTTCCTGATATGTTTGTAAAATGCGATGCCTGTAACGGCTCACGATACAACAGAGATACATTAGATATTACTTATAAAGGTAAAAATATTGCAGAATGTCTTGATATGACAGTTAATCAGTCAGTAGAATTTTTTGATAATATACCAAAACTGAAAGCGAAACTGGAAGTATTAAGAGATGTAGGTTTAGGCTATATTAAACTTGGCCAGCCTGCTACTACCTTATCAGGTGGTGAAGCTCAAAGGGTAAAACTTGCAAAAGAGTTAATGAAACGCTCTACAGGCAGAACGGTATATCTTTTTGATGAACCAACTACAGGTCTGCATTTTGATGATATTAATAAACTAATTAAAATATTCCAAAGACTGCGTGATAACGGTAACAGTATAGTAATTATTGAACATAACTTAGATGTAATAAAATGTGCTGATTATATAATAGATTTAGGTCCAGAAGGTGGTGATGGCGGCGGAGAAATAGTGTTTGCAGGCACACCAGAAGACTGTGTAAAATGCAAAAAATCATATACTGGTAAATATCTTAAAAGCAAGCTGAAATAAATCCTGTGAATAGATGTGTATATTTAAGGTGTAGGTAGATATGGCAGAAAATCAGGACGGAGCAGAAAAGAGCGAGGAAGCCACTTCCAAGAAAAAGGAAGATGCCCGTAAAGAAGGTAATGTTGCTAAAAGTATGGACTTATCTTCTGGTGTGCTGCTTGTGGCAGCAGTTGCAGCAATGTATGTCTATGTGCCTTATATGCTTGATAATTTTGAAAATCTTGTAGAAGAATTTTTTAAATTTAATAATTTTACTATTACTAAAGAATCTGCTGCTGATTTATTTTTATTTTCTTTGCAGTTTATGGCTAAGGTAACACTTCCTATATTTGCCCTTCTTTTTGTATTAGCAATAGGTATAAATGCGTATCAGGTTGGCTTTTATATTTCTACAAAAGCAATAGAGCCTAAATTTAATAAGCTTAATTTCTTTGCAAATTTTATGAAAACATTTTTTAATAAACGCAAGGTAGTAGAGCTTATAAAGTCACTTTTAAAAATATTTGTGCTTACAGCTTATGCCTGGTATTTAGTTCATAATGAGGTTGATACAATTGTCCGAATGACAGATGCAGATTACAGAGACCTGATGGTATATCTTGGTCATTTAGTTTTTGATGTAGCAATCCGTATTGCAGCATTAGTGCTTGTAATAGGTATTGCAGATTATGCTTATCAGAAATGGCAGCATAATGAAGACTTAAAAATGACAAAGCAGGAAGTAAAAGAAGAATATAAGCAGATGGAAGGGGACCCTATTGTAAAAAACCGTATCAGACAGGCTCAAAGAGATGCCGCAAGGCAGCGTATGATGGAGGAAGTTCCTAAATCAGATGTAGTAATTACTAATCCTACCCACTATGCTGTTGCTGTCAGATATGATATGGATGTGGACAGAGCACCAAAGGTTACAGCAAAAGGTCAGCGTTTAATGGCATTAAAAATAAAAGAAATAGCAAGAGCCAGTGGAGTAAAAATAGTAGAAGACCCACCACTTGCAAGAACACTGTATAACTCTGTAGAAGTTGATGAGGAAATACCAGAAACACTTTATAAAGCACTGGCACAAATCCTAATGACACTTGATAAGTTTAGAAGAAGATAATATTTAAAAAATAAACTGAAATTTGAAATATATAAAGCTGTTTTTTTTTAGTTTAATATTGTTGTAAAAATGTATGAGTAATGATTTTTGTAAGAGTATAAGACATATGTTACAAAAATAAGTATAAAAAAATACCTCTTA
>CAJUJZ010000011.1 GCA_910586745.1 uncultured Mucispirillum sp.
AACTCTGTAATTGATTTTGCTAAATCTTCATTTAATATTTTTAATTTTTTATCCACTATAAAATATTGAGCTGTTTCGCCTGTATTTTTATCAATAAGGCATACAGTATACACCGGCTTTTTTTTGCCTATATCATAAAAAAGTAAATCATAATTTTCAGATGTTACAGGATATTTTGAATAACTGCTTAAATACTCCATATATTTTTCAATATCTTTTTTGCTGTATTTGCTGTTCATAATTGCTTTCTCATAGTTTCTGTCTTTTACATAATCTTTTATTTGAGAATAAGTTAATGGTCTGCTGTAATCATACATATTAACTAATCTATCTACATCTCCTGCAGGGGACTGTGGCTCTTTATCATATTTTACTTCATATACTATATTATCTTTATAAGAAAAGTTACCCATTTGAGAAACACCATGCTGTGCTTTTGCTGTTTTATCATCCCTAAATATACCTGCATTGTTATAGTTACTGCCATAATTAACATTAAAATATGCAGGGTTTTTTATAGATATTGTTTTTATATTATTTTCTACTTCTGTTGTATTAATTAAATAATATGTATGGTTAAAAGGCAGCACATAAAGGTTACCCTGATAAACATAATCTGTGCAGTGTTCAGGCTCATATTTCAACGGATCATTAGTATTATTGTCACCAAAAATTTTATAATAAAGGTTTGCATACAAATTTTCATTATCACAGCTTAATTTTGCTTCATCTACTGCTAATATAGACTGTGTATTATTTTTTACTATTGCAAAATTATGATAAAATCCGTCATTATAAATATCTGCATAACCAGAAGTCATTAATATATCATCTATATATCCATTTTCTACTGCATGGTCATAAAAATCTGCAATATTATCACCTTGAAATTTTGTAACAGCAGCAATCAAGTTAATTAAAGGAGACATAATATTATGAGGATTATATGAAACATCATTTAATAATGTATATTTTTGAAAATAATATAGTACTTTATCAAAATTATAAAGCTTATCTTTAAAAAAATAAGCAAGACCCACTGCTAAATAAACTTTACCAGTTTTATCTTCATTTGCTGCTAAATAGTTTTCCATGATATTAATACATTTCTGCAGTTTCCTGTTTAATAAACCATGAATATTTAAAGACTTATTAAATAATCTGCTTTTTATATCTCCATTAATAAATGTATCAGAACATGCAAGCCTGCTTTTATTATCTTTTGCATATTTAAATCCTATATCTGCAAGTTCTGTTTCATCGTTAATTACTTTATAAGAACTAATACTATAAGAATGCTTATAATAAAATCCTGTCCTATAAAGTGCATAAGCATAATACATAATCATCTCAACAGCATCTTCAATAGTATTTATTGATGCATACATAATATCATCAACAGCTTGACTGTATGCTTCTGATAAATCATTATTATCAACACTCTCATTTATAATATTATACTGACTGCCTATAAATAATTTTAAATAATAGTCTTTATTATCAAGTATATTTTCTTTGCTGTTTATGTTCTGTGCAAATGCAGCATTATTTATTAAAATCACTAATAATATTATAAATATTTTTTTCATACAATCACCAAATTTATTATAATTTTATATCACTGCTTGTAATTATACAGTCTTTTTTATTACTGCACCTGCTTTTATGGATATATTTTGCTTTTATCATATTTTCTCTGCTGCTGCATATTTTTTCTAACTTATCAATATTATCTTTGCTGTTAAGGCAGTCTATTACTCCTTTAAAGGTAAATAACTTTCTTTCATCTGGCATTTGGTTTCTGATAGAGCCGTTCCATACAATATTTAATGTTCCATTATCATTTATAATATAATCTTTTTGCAAAATATTATATTCATATTCGCTTAATATTTTAGGCAGCCCTTTTTGTATTGCTGCATCATTATAAAGATAGCTTGCATAACCTATATCAAAATAGGCAGGATTTTTAAACTCTACTTTTAAAGCATTGCCATCTTTTACTTCAACAGTATAAACTGCTCCATTTAATGGAAGAATGTAAACTTCATTATCATATATTGTATCAAAATTATTCTGTATTTTATAAGCTGCTGTTTTATCATCTTCACTAGTTTCTTTTCCACTTATAATTAATTTCATCATAGATGTAGTATCTATATATGTTTCATACTTCATATAAAATGGATTTACTGCATATTTTGACTGTCTTAAAGCAGTTCCCACAGGCATATAAAAGCTGTCATTTAAATAATTATATACTCCACCTTTTGAAAAAGCAGCCTGTAAAAATTCCTTTTCTATACCATCAGTAATAAGCTCTACTACACCAGTATTTTCATGATAAGCAACATAAGTTAATAATGCTGTAAGCTGTTTATTTTCTGCACTATTTAAAAAATCAACTTCTAAACCGCCCAGCTCTTTCCAAAGTGCAGCATGTTTTTTTATTTCCAAAATATTATAAAGTCTGTCTTGAGCAAGATAAGATACAGCAGTCATTAAATGAGCCTGTGCTTTTACTTTATTACCCGATTTATTCATCTTATTATTTAAAGCATAGAGTATCATATTTCTTGCTTTTAAAAGTGATAAATTTATCAGCCTTGCTGCTTCTGCACCTTTTATATAGCTGTCCTTTTTATCAGACATATTATCATTATTAATATTTTTGCTGTATGGAAGTATATAGTCATTAAAATTAAATATTCCAAGATTATCTCTATTTACATAATATACTGCAATATGTTTATATGCATCATTTAATGCTGCACCTTTTTCTAAAAACTCTACAGCTCTTAAAGCATAAGGCATATCTGTAAAATCATACTCTATATCTGTATCATATTTAATAAAGTATTTTTCACTGTCCTGCTCTTTTGATACATCAAGCAGCTCACCATACACCATATTTTTATTATAAGATGCTCTGCCTGCATTTTTATAATCTAAACCACTACTTATATTTTCAAAAACAACATTTTCCTCTGCTGAAACATTATTTTCATTAAACTCAGCTTTTTTACCGCATGCAGAAAATAATACTAAAAATATTAACAATATATGTATTTTTTTCATTTTCATACCCTGCATACTTACTTTTCACTATCAAACATTGCTTCTACAAATCTTTCTGCATCAAAGGGGCGTAAGTCGTCTATACCTTCACCAAACCCAATATAACGCACAGGAAGTTTTAATTCACTTACTACCCTTACAGCTACACCGCCTTTTGCAGTGCCATCAAGCTTTGTAAGCACTACGCCGTTAATATTTACTGCATCTTTAAACATTTTTGCCTGCATTAAAGCATTCTGTCCGCTTGTAGCATCAAGCACTATTAAACTTTCCTGCACAGGACAGCCAAGAGCCTTTTCTGCTACTTTATATATTTTTATAAGTTCCTGCATAAGATTATGTTTTGTATGAAGTCTGCCTGCCGTATCAGCAATTAATACATCAATATTTTTTGCCTTTGCACTCATTATGCCGTCATGAATAACAGCAGCTGGATCACTGCCGTCTGGCTGTCTGATAACAGGAATATCAAGATGCTCGCCCCACACAGCAAGCTGGTCTGCTGCTGCTGCCCTGAATGTATCACCTGCTGCAAGCATTACAGATTTGCCTGCTTTTTTATACACATTTGCAAGTTTTGCTATACTTGTTGTTTTACCTGCACCATTTACTCCAGATACAAGCACAACATAAGGTTTATTAGACATATCTTCTTGAAAGCCCTGACTTTCGCTTAAAAGCTCTGTTAATGTCTGCTTTAAAGCATCAAGAAGTCGTTCAGAATCTTTTAATGTGCCGCGTGTATATTCATTGCGGACTTTTTCTATAATCATATCAGCAGCCTGCGGACCAATATCTGCTGTAATTAAAAATTCCTCTAATTCTTCTAACAAATCATCATCAATAGTTTTTTTGCCTAAAAAAATTGACGAAAGACCTTCACGGAATTTGCCGGAAGTTTTTTTCATTCCTTTTTTAAGGTTATCTTCACTTTGTTTATCTTTTTTGAAAAAATCAAATAATCCCATATTATCCTCATTTCAATATAAAATTCAGATGATATGTTATTATAAAACTTGGCAAAATTCAACAAAAGATTAAAATTAGACTGTCAAAAAAGTTATTGATTATTTTAAACTTATAATAATAAATATCATCTACATTAAAAATTAATCTGTTTAACTAAACTTGGAGCGTGTATCCAAGTTTAGTTACCCTTATAGCCTAATAAAATGTGCGAGTGTTTTTTACGAGGACTGCCAAATTCCCGACCGAATAGGGAGGAAAAAGAATTTGCACAGGCTGTCGAGCATTATTAGGCTCATCAATTGACTGGCGAAAAAATGTATTTTTTCGACAATCTGAAATATTATATATTTTTAATATTAAGTGCATTTTTTAGATTATCAAATGCTTTTTGCAGCATAATTTTAGTATCACCTTGAGCCTGACTTATTAAGAGACTGTAGATTACAAAAGTAACAGTTAAATCACTGCCTTCTGCAGTATATCTGCCTTTGCTCACTATTTTATATGATTTATTATAATCATCTTTTTCAACAGGCAGCACCTGTATAAGTTCTTCAATTCTTCTGTAAGCTGTTCTTTTTGAACATGAAAACTTTTTCATTATATCTTCTAAATATATTCTGCCATTTGTCTCTGATAATTCAAGTATATCAAGCATCTCATTAATATTATTCATAATCTTGCCTCCTGCACTTATGTAATAAGATAAAAAATATCATTATATAAACTGACTGTATTCTGCACATATACTATATATGCAAACTTACATTTTTGCAAGAAAGAATAAACAGTTAAAAAATATTGTTATAGAAAAATAAATATTGTCTTTATTATGATAGTAGTTTAAAATAGATTGATTAAATTTCAATGGAGTATTTAATGAAAAAAGTTTTACTATCCTTTTTTATAATTTTATCTTTATTTATATATACATTTCCAGTATGTGCACAACAGTCAAATACAAGCCTTTTTATTAAAGCAAAACAGTTAAGCTTAAACGGAAGCTATAAGGAAGCAGTAGAAGTTTTAAAAAATATATTAAAAAATGAAAAATCTATGTATATTTATGATTTTCTTATAGAAAATCAGCTTAATGCAGGACTTATAGATGATGCTTTAGAATCTTCAAAACAGGCAGTTCATGACTTTCCAAAGGAAGCTAAATATCTTCACTTAACAGCTTCTATTTATAAAACATATAAAAATAATACTCAGGCAGCCTATGAATATATGGAAAACTGCCTTAAAATCGCAGGAAGTATTACAGATAAACCTGACTATGCCTTAAATACTGCCCTTCTTGCATCAGAATTAAAAAAATATAAGCGTGCTTTAGAAATAACTGATGAACTTATTAAAAAAGACCCTGAAAATTCTCAATATTATATTGTAAGAGCAGATATTTATTCTGCTCAAGATAAGAAAAAACAGGCGGTAAAAGATTTAGAAAAATCTATAAAAATAGACAGCAACAGCACTGCAAAACTTATGCTTGCAGAACTTTATCTTATGCAGAATAATGAAACAAAAGCAGTAAAACTTTTAGAAGAAGTAAGCAGTGATAATGAAAATATAAGTGCTGTTATTGAACAGAATATTGGTAAAATTTATACAGAAAGCGGCAATTTTGATAAAGCTATTGAAGTATATAAAAGACTTGCAGGTAAATTATATGGCAAATCTAAAGCAATTATTCTTATGCAGCTTGGTGATGTGCTTAATAAATCAGGCAGATATGAAGAAGCTGGGCAGGTTTTTGAAGAACTTACTACTCTTGCTCCAGATGAAACAATTAACTATTATATTGCCGGCAAATTTTATGAATATACTAAAAACTATGAAAAAGCAGAAAAAATGTATCTTGGTGCATTAAATATTAATCCAGCTTATGCCCAGACATTAAAACGCCTTGCTGTAGTTTATCTTCTGCAGGACAGAACAAAAGATGCACTTAAATATATTAATATGATAGATGAAGTAGAGCGTGATGTAGATTATTATTTATTAAAAGCAGAATGTTATTCAATAGATAAAGATAATAAAACAGCAATGATAATACTTGAAGATGCTTTAAAAGAAAATCCTACTAATACACAGGTACTTGTATTTCTTGCATCCTTATATGAAGAAGAAGGAAATATCTCAAGAACTTTAGAACTTGTGAAAAAAGCTCTTGAAATAGAACCTGAAAATCCAATTTTCCAGAATTTTTTAGGTTTTATGTATGCAGAAATAGGCACGAACTTAGATGAAGCACTTGTTTTAATAGAAAAAGCATTAAAAAAAGAGCCGGAAAATGGTGCATATCTTGACAGTCTTGGCTGGGTGTATTACAAAAAGAAAGATTATAAAAAAGCATATAAATATATAACTGAAGCATTAAAATATATGCCGGAAGAAAAAGAGCTGCAAGACCATTTAGATGCTGTAAAAAAAGCTATGGGTAAATAGATTAATTTTATTTAAGGTTTATAATTATGAAAAGATTTTATATTATAGTAGTCTGTATTATGCTTTTATCAACAAGCAGTGGCTGCTCTTTTTCAAGATACCATATTGATTCATCACTTACTCTTGAAAATGCAGCTGCATTAACAGTAAAAAATACTCCAAACTTATGCAGTTACAGAGGCAGGGCAGCAGTAAGTATTGAAGACCAGCAAACCATTTCTTTTTCTATATTATTAAATAAAAAATGTAATGATGATGCATTGATTAATGTATTAGGTGCATTAAATAATCCGCTTGCTTCTATCAGATATGAAAATAAAAAACTGCAAGTGCAGACTCAGAGCCCGCAGAATACGGAAGACATTAAGAAAATAGCAGATAAATCAATATTTCATATAATAAGCTTTTTTAAAACGCCGCAAAGAGTGCCAGATGCAGGCAGCTATACAATAGCTTTTGGTAAATCATCTTATATATTTACAGAAAAAGACGGCACAAAATTATATGCTGATGATAAATTCAGACTGTATAAATACATAACTGGAAATATTACATCAGAATATATATGGGACAAGGAAGAAAATATATTAAAAGCTATTACAGTTACAGCACCAGAAGGGAAAGTTACAGTTAAATTTTTAAATAAATCTGGCTGGAGCATAAAATAATGAAAAATAAAACCTATACATACCTATGCCCTGCAAAAGTAAACCTTTTTTTATATGTTTTAGGCAGGCGTCCTGATGGATACCATGATATTTTTACTCTTTTTTACCCTGTTTCTATATATGATACTCTTTATGTTCAAAAATCAGATAAAACTATATTAACCTGCAGCAATAAAGATATTCCAGAAGATGATAACAATATAATAATTAAAACACATAACATATTAAAAGAAAAATATAACCTGCAGGATAATTTTAATATAAGGCTGGAAAAAAATATCCCTTTTGGTGCAGGGCTTGGTGGCGGAAGCTCTAATGCTGCATATTACTTAAAAGCAGTTAATGAAATAAGCGGGCTTTGCTTAAGTTATGAACAAATGACTGAAATTATGGCTATGGTTGGAAGTGATACAGTATTCTTTTTAAAAAATATTCCACAACTGGCCAGTGGCAGAGGGATAGAGCTTTCCCCTGCGCCACTTCTTCCAAAGCTCTATTTTATTATAATTAATCCAAATATTTATGTTTCTACAAAAGAAATTTATAATAGTAAAAATTTAGAATTGACTAAACTTAATACTATCAATATAAAGAAAGAATATACTTTTAATGAATTAAAAAGTATGATGAAGAACGATATGCAGCAGGCTGTATTTTCATTACATAAACAGGTAGAAGATATTGTCCATTTTTTAAATACAGAAACAGCAGGCTGTGCATTAATGAGCGGCTCTGGCTCTACTGTTTTTGCAGTATATCCTGATAAGCAGTCACAGGAAGAAGCATATAATAAAGCGAAAATCAATTTTAAAACATATTTTATAAAAAAAGCAGCAACCGCTGCAAGAGGTTGAAATGGATTTTTTAATTTTTTCAGGCAACTCTAATAAGAGTCTGGCAGAAGGTATTGTTTCACGCCTTGGTATGAGGCTTGGAGCAGCTACTGTTTCAAAATTTTCTGATGGAGAAATAATGGTTAAAATCAACGAAAGCGTTCGTGGTAGAGATGTTTTTGTTGTACAGCCTACAAATGCACCATCAGACACTAATCTTATGGAGCTTATGGTAATGGCAGATGCATTAAAAAGAGCATCAGCAAATACTATTACCGCTATCATACCATATTTTGGTTACAGCAGGCAGGACAGGGCAAGCGAACCTCGTGTGCCTATTACTGCAAAACTTATATCAAACTTAATTACAGTATCTGGTATAGACAGAGTTGTTACTATGGACTTACATGCAGGACAAATACAAGGTTTTTTTGATATACCTGTTGATAACCTGTATGCACTTCCTGTATTTTATAAATACATGCAGGATAACAATTTATGTAATGACGATACAGTTATTGTATCTCCTGATGCCGGCGGTGTGGCTCGTGCCAGAACTTATGCGAAAAAATTTGGAATGCCTCTTGCAATTATTGATAAACGCCGCTCAAGCCCTAATGTTGCAAAAGTTATGCATGTTATTGGTGAAGTTGCAGGTAAAAAATGTATATTAATTGATGACATGATAGATACTGCAGGCACACTTACAGAAGCAGCTGCAGCCTTAATGGAAAATGGAGCAGTAAGTGTTAAAGCAATGGCTACTCATGGTATTCTTTCAGGTCCTGCAATAGACAGAATAGGAGGCAGTATTATTGAAAAAGTAATCATTACAGATACTATTGATAACACAAGACTCAAAGATTTTGCAAAACTTGAAATCTTATCAGTATCCGGCATACTTGCAACATCTATTGAAAGAATACATAATAAAGAAAGTATCAGCTCACTTTTTACTGGTAATTAATAGATGATAAAATTAGCAGCAGGTCTTGGAAACCCGGGAGATAAATATAAAAATACACGCCATAATATTGGTTTTGATGTAATAGACATATTAGCTGAAAGATTAAATATTTCATGGAGTAATAAGTATGATAGCGATTTTGCAGAAATAAGATATAATGGTGAAAAATTATTTCTATTAAAGCCATATACATTTATGAATTTATCTGGAAAATCTGTTGCAGCTGCTGCTAATTTTTATAAAATCAGCCCACAGGATATTCTTATCATCCATGATGAAATGAATATCCCGTATAATACTTTAAAACTGCGTCATAATGGCTCTGCAGGTGGACATAACGGTCTTAAGTCTATTATTGAATGTTTAGGCTCGCAGGAATTCCCGCGGCTTAAAATGGGAATAGGCAGAGATAGTTCAAAAGATGTTGTAAGCTATGTTTTAGGAAAATATAAGCCTGAAGAAGCTGCACTTTATAATGACTTTTTAAATAAAGGTGCTGATGCTGTAATAGATGTATTACATAATGGTCTGCAAAAAGCAATGACTGTTTATAATAAGTGATATATTTTTAAACTTAAAGCCTAGTAATAGGCTATAATATAGGGGGACAGTATGGATTTTACAAACTATACTCTTTTCATACCTGTAATAGGTATAATTGGTATTCTTGCTGCATTTATAATATATCAGGCAGTAAAGAGGCAGCCTGATGGCAGCAAAGAAATGCAGGATATTGCAGCTTCTATTCATGAAGGTGCTATGGCGTTTCTTTTCAGAGAATACAAAGTGCTTGCAGTATTCATTATCATAGTTGCTGTATTAATGATATTTGCTCCGGGGCTTGGTATAAAAACCGCATCCGCATTTATTTTTGGTGCAGTAAGCTCTGTGCTTGCTGGTTTTTTTGGCATGAGTGCTGCAACAAAAGCCAATGTCCGTACATCTGAGGCAGCAAGAAGCTCAGGTCTTGCTAAAGCCTTATCAGTATCATATAACGGTGGTGCTGTTATGGGGCTTGCTGTTGCATCTTTTGGGCTTTTTGGTGTTGGCTTATTATTCATACTGCTAGGCTCGCCTGAAAATGCTCAGTATATAAATGGCTTTGCAATGGGTGCATCAAGTATTGCTCTTTTCTCTCGTGTTGGTGGTGGTATTTACACAAAAGCTGCTGATGTTGGTGCAGACTTAGTTGGTAAAGTAGAAGCTGGTATCCCTGAAGATGACCCTAGAAACCCCGGTGTTATTGCTGATAATGTTGGTGATAATGTTGGTGATATTGCTGGTATGGGTGCAGATATATTTGAATCTTATGTTGGCTCTATTATTGCAACAATAGCAATAGCAGCAACAGCTGCAGCAGCCACAGTTAATACACTTGCTCCATCATTATCAGAAGAAGCAGGACGCTCTGCATTAATGCTTACTCCACTTATGTTTGCTACTCTTGGTTTAATAGCTTCATTAATCGGTGTATTTTCTATGAAAATATTAAAAAATTCTGACCCTGCAAAAGCTCTCCGCTATTCTACCTTTATTGGTGCAGGTCTTTTCCTTGTATTTGCCTTTTTTGGTATAACAGGTATTCTGCAGGTTTCAGTTAATATATTCTATGCAGTTTTATGCGGAACATTAGCAGGAACTTTTATTGGTTTAATTACTGAATTTTATACATCAGGTTCACCAATGATGCGTATTGCAAGAGCATCAAAAACAGGTCCTGCTACAAATATTATTCAAGGTATTGCAGTAGGTCTTGAATCTACTATCTGGCCTATTTTAATAATATGTGCAGCAATTATTACAAGCTTTCAGCTTGCTGGTCTTTATGGTATAGGTATAGCAGCTGTTGGTATGCTTGCAACTGTTGGTGTAACTATGACTGTAGATGCTTACGGTCCTATTGCAGATAATGCAGGCGGCATTTCAGAAATGAGCGGATTAGGTGCAGATGTTCGTAAAATTACAGATAATCTTGACTCTCTTGGCAATACTACTGCTGCTATGGGTAAAGGTTTTGCAATCGGTTCTGCTGCATTAACTGCACTTGCTCTTTTCTCTGCTTATGCAGCTGCAGCAAAAGTTGATAAAATAGACTTAACTAACCCTGATGTTATGGTAGGAACATTTATAGGCGGTCTTTTGCCATTTATAGTTGGTGCATTAACTATGACATCAGTTGGCAAAGCTGCAGGTAAAATGGTAGAAGAAATCAGAAGACAGTTTAGAGAAATACCCGGACTTTTAGAAGGTAAAGCTGGTGTTAAACCAGACCCAAAAAGATGTGTTGATATTTCTACAAGTGCAGCATTAAAAGAAATGATACTGCCTGGTGTTTTAGCTGCTTCTATGCCTGTAATAGTAGGCTTTACTCTTGGCAAAGAAGCTCTTGGCGGTATGCTTGGTGGTGCAACAGTAACAGGCGTTCTTCTTGCATTACTTATGGCAAACTCTGGCGGTGCATGGGATAATGCTAAAAAAGCAATAGAAAAAGGTGAAGTTGAAGGCGAAGCAAAAGGCGGCGAAGCCCATAAAGCTGCTGTTGTTGGTGATACTGTTGGCGACCCTTTTAAAGATACATCTGGTCCTGCTATGAATATATTAATAAAATTAATGAGTATTGTTGCTTTAATTATAGCTCCAATACTTGCAAACTTATAGACAAAATAAATTATGGGGAAAGTTAAAACTTTCCCTGTTTTGTTATTTTTAAATTTATCAAATAATCTATATCAGGCTGAGTTTACACAAAAATATTCTACTGCAATCATTTTTAGCCTGAATTTAAAGCAAAAAAATAATATATTTATAAATTATCAATAGAAAAGCTTAATACAGCAATTAATATTTTATTAAAATTATAATATATTATTCAAATATATTTTTTGAAGAACTGTAACAGTATATTAATGACAGTCAAACAATTTCCCTTTATGATTTGATTTATAATTATTTTTATGCAATTGATAATAATAAAAATATTAAAAAATTTATATTTATTCCAAATATAACACCAATATTTATAAACATATCATTAGAATTTATAGCAAATATACATTTTATTAAAACAGACAGGCATGTAAAGATAAAGCGTATACTCATTATTTCTTATCTTATGGTCTGCATGGCATTTTTTACTATGGGAAGAAAATAAAAATATTACTTTAAAAAATCTTGTTTCAATAATAGAAAATATTTTACAGGAAAAAGTGTTTGAATAAAGCATTATCTTTATTTTTACTTGAAATTTATTTATAAATATTGCATAGTAATACCATATTTATATGAAATGAGGCGTTCTTATGTTTGGTTTAAGTATGTGGGAAATTGCAATTATTGCACTTGTTATATTATTTGTTGTTGGTCCTAAAAGACTGCCTGATGTTGCAAAATCTATAGGAAAAGGCTATGGAGAATTTAAGCGCACATTTAATGAAATGAAGCAGACAGTCAATGTTAATGATAACAATGTAAGGACATCAAGCAGAACTACAGAAACAAATAATGATAAAATACAGTCTTATGCTGAACAGTATAAAAGCCAGTGGGAAGATAAGTTTATATCAAACCCTGACGACAGCCCAAAACCTACAAAACTAGAAACAGCAGCATTAGAAAGTGCTTCTAATAACACAAATACAAATACAAATACTAATAAAACAGAAGAAAATAAAGGTTAAGATAGTGTCAAACAATGTAAATATTAATAAAAAATCTAAACAAGTGCAGACTGAATATCCGCTTATTGAACATTTGGAAGAGATAAAAAAACGCTTAAAATACATTATTTTAGTTTTAATAGTGCTTTTTATTGCAGGTTACTCTCAAGGGGAAAGACTTGTACAAATTATACAGGCACCAATACTTGCTGCACTGCCTGATAATGCCACTATGACTATGATAGATGTTACAGAAATGTTTTTTGTAGAAGTAAAAGTTTCTTTTATTGCAGCATTAATGGTATCTACCCCATTTATACTTTACCAGTTATGGCTTTTTATTGCCCCTGGACTTTATATGCATGAAAGAAAATATATATACGGCTTTGTTTTTTTTGCTTCCATTCTTTTTGTGCTTGGTGCATCATTTGCTTATTTTATAGTTTTTCCATTTGGATTTAAATTCTTTTTAGGCTTTGCTGCAAACCCTGCATATAATGTAGATGCAACACTTTCTATGGCAAGCTATGTTTCATTTGTTGTGCATTTAGTGCTTGCATTCGGTATAGTTTTTGAACTGCCTGCCATAATATTTCTGCTTGCAAAAATAGGCATAATTAATGATGAAATGCTTATCAAATATAGAAGATATGCAATTGTTGTAATATTTATATCAGCAGCAGTTTTAACACCGCCAGATGTTATATCTCAGCTTGCAATGGCACTGCCTTTACTAATGCTTTATCAGCTTAGTATATATATTGCCAGAGTATTTGGCAGAGAGAGTGAAAATATAAAAGAAGTAGCAATTTATGAATAAAGAAACAATTGATAAATTTGGAAGACGACTTAAATATTTACGAATATCAGTTACAGACAGATGTAATTTCCGCTGTAAATACTGTATGCCTAACAATAACTTTGAAATGATGGAATGTTCTGATATTTTAAGATATGAAGACATTCTTTTTGCCAGTGAAGTTTTTGCATCTCTTGGCGTAAACAGGATACGCATTACAGGTGGCGAACCACTTGTGCGTAAAGAAATATGCCAGTTTTTAGATAAGCTTACTAAAATAGAAAATATTCAAGAAGTAATGCTTACTACAAATGGTGCACTTTTAGAAAAATATGCTGAAGATTTATATAAAGCTGGAGTAAAAAGGCTTAATATAAGCCTTGATTCTCTTATACCTGAAAAAAATAAATATATTACAGGTGTTGATAAAACAGATGAAGTCATGGCAGGAATAAAAAAAGCCACAGAAACAGGCTTTGCACCTATAAAAGTAAATTCTGTTATTATTAGAGATTTTAATGATGATGAAATTGTTAATTTTGCAAAGCTTTCTGCAAAATATAATATTATATGCAGGTTTATAGAATTTATGCCTATTGGCAACTCTGAAAACTGGAGCGAAAAAAATATTGTTTATGGCGAAGAAATTATAAATCGCCTTAAAGATTTTGAGCCTAAAGAGATGCCACGGGATATAAACTCAGGCCCTGCTGTAAACTATAAACTTAATAACGGCGGTATTATTGGTATTATTACCCCTATTTCTAAACACTTTTGTTCAGAATGTGATAAACTGCGTATTACTGCTGATGGTAAAATAAGACCATGTCTTTTATCTGATAATGAAATAGATATTAAGGAAGCTTTACAGACAAAAGATAAAGATTTATTTGTAAAGCAGATTATGCAGTCATTAAACATTAAACATGATGAGCATAGTATTACGATTAGGGAGAAAAATCATGATTTTAAACGGACAATGTCTAAGATTGGCGGATAAGCCTATTAAAACAATAAATACTGATATTAACTGTGTAATTAATGCAGCAGAAAATAATCCGTTAATGAGCGAAAGCCTTTCTAAACTTGTAAAAGAAAGCAGCAGTATTTTGTTTATCGCAAGCCCTGACATAAATACAGCAATTTATGATTATATAGCTGATTTATGTCAAGGTAAAAATTTTGCAGTTATTTCTGATAATATTCCTGTGAAATATATGCAGTATCAGACTATTTTTAATCAAAGCCTTGTAGATGATTATGTATTTTTTGGTGCATGTGCAGGCAGAGCACCAATGCTTGTAAATAAAAATATATATGACTATGACTTAGTAATTTCTGCAAGCAGTGTAATAATGAATGCCTATGCCGGTTTTTTAGGAAGTATAGCTACTCTTTTTAATGCAGTTACTGCTCCAAAAACTGTTGCAGCAGTTATTAAATATGCCATGCAGGACAGCCTTTATAATGTACATAAGCTTTCAAGCGGTCTGACTATACGCAACCCGGTTTATGAAAGCATAAGAGAAGGACTTATTACAGCAGGTAAAGCAATACATTCATTTTCAATAAATATACCAATAGATTATAAACATATAGATAATGTGTATAAAGAAGTTTTTGCAGGTGATACTTTTATAAGCCAGATAGAAGCACAGAATCTTATACTTGATAAACAAAAAGCCCAGACTGCACCATATCTTTATGACGGTCTGGAAATAGCTATGCAGTGCTATAATAATGTAGTTTATTTTATTACATTAGTTGAAGATGCCTGCAAAAAATTATTAAAAGGCGGCAGACTTCTTATAGATATAGATGATATGCATTCTTTTGGAAACAAAGTATTTCAAGAAATATTTTACCATAATACATTATCAGAAATAGCAGATAATGTTAATGAAAGCAATTATATGGAATCATTTTATGCTTTTATATTAAAATATTACACTTTAAATTACCATATTGCACTGCCTGAAAATGAAAAACTTAATACAGCATTTATTCAAGCAGGACTTAATCCATTAAATAATGATGAATTAAGCAAATTTTTAGACAGCTGTTCAAAAAAAGGTGCTATATAAATGAATAACAAAACTGTATTAATAGTAGATGATGATAAGGAAATCTGCGAACTGCTTAATATGTTCTTAACCCTTGAAAAATACAATGTGATTTCTGCAAATACAGGTATGGAAGGGCTTGAAAAATTCCGAAGTGATAAATTTGATGTTATACTTTTAGATATATCACTGCCGGATATAAATGGTCAGCAGCTTTGCAAGCTTATCAGGCAGGAAAGTGATATCCCTATCATCATGGTATCAGCTAATGACAGTGTTTCAGATAAAGTTATATGTTTAGAATATGGAGCAGATGACTATATTTCAAAACCTTTTGAAAATATGGAACTTATTGCAAGAATAAAGGCTGTTTTAAGAAGATCTGATAAACATATAGAAGTAAATGCTGGCAGTGGAGATAGTGTAATCTGCTTTCAGGGACTTAAAATTGACTACTCTAAAAGGCATGTTACTACAAGTGAAAATGCTCCTATAAACCTTACTCCTAAAGAATTTGAGCTGCTTGTTTATTTTGCCCGCCATGCTGGTGAAACATTAAACAGAGATACTATAATAGAAGACTTGTGGGGGAAAAACACTCTTTACAGGTGGAGCAGAAGTTTAGATGTTCATATACAAAATTTACGGCAGAAAATAGAAAAAAATCCTAAAAATCCTTCTATTATACAGACAGTTTCAGGTATTGGATATAAAATTGCAAAGTAGCATAACAGGCAGAATATGAATAAATTTTTAGTTATCTTTATAATTTCTATTTTAGTTCCATCTTACTCTTTTGCTGTATCCAGTACAGATATCTACAGCCAGCAAAATATTTCAGGCACATTTGTAGAAAGCGGATATGCAGATACTCTCTTACAGAAAAATGCAAGAAATACTGTTATTGAGATAGTTTCCAGAAATATTATTAACTACATTCTTGATAATACTGACCCTAATACTGCAAAAATATTAAGCATAAATATGCCTGCTGATATTCAAGTATGTGATGATGAGTATAATACAAATATAGATAGCGAAATGAGTCTTGATTTAGCTGATGATATACTGCAGACATGCAGAGAAACTCGTTATGCTAAAAACTTAAGCTACATTATTAGAGAAACAGCAAAAATAAGCAAAGGCTCATATTATATTCTGCTTGAAAATATATTTAAAAACCATACAAAAGAGTTTTTAAGTATGAAAGAATTTAATATTGATAATTTTATTAATAAAATGGCTGTTTATAACCTGCTTTCTTTTAATGGCAAGCCATTTTACAATACACAGACAGATATTAAACTTGAAGATATAAAATGTGAAAACAATCATACTAAAATAGATGTTATAGATAAAAATACAAAAAAGCCAGTATCAGAAATTAATATTAATGGCAGAAATTTCTATATTACTGCGTGTTTAAATAAAAATACTAACAGTTATTTTAAATATATTATGCTTTATCTGAAAAATAATGATGTATACACTCTTTATGAAAGGCTGCCTGTATTTTACAATTTTTATTCATCATTTAATCAAGGGTATGACAAATATCAGCTTTCAATAAATTTTTATAATACAAGGATTACTGTAAGCGATATTTTAAATGACCATACTGCACTTGTATATAACTATATGCTTTACAAAAAAGGCACATATCTTTTAAATTTTTCCATAGAATATGACAACAGCACAGAATATATCTTCAGAGATACTTCTGAAAATAAATATATAATAACTCCATTAAATATATCATTAAAGCTCTATAAAGATATGGTAGAAAAATACTGCAAAGATAATGCTGATACCTGCAAAACTATGCAGGTAGAAAAAATACTTCCTATATTTTATGGCATAAAGTAAACTGGTAGAAAAATAGTAGAATGTATTTTCTATTATAAGCATAGACTAATTTATTTCCGCTATGTGACAGTTATAAAAATTCAGGTAATAATTTTAATAGTGTCTTAAAAAGTTTGCAATTTTGATTATAAGAAATCAATATAATCTCATTTAATAGATGAAATATAAATAAAATAATAAAAAAAATTTATTAATTATTCACACTAGCTCAAATTAATATAATGTAATGTTGACTAATATTTATAAAATCATTATAAAATGTCATACTTAGCCTGCTTCCATATCTTACTAAGCTTGATTTTTTAAGCGAAATATCTAAAAAACAAATGATTTAAATATATTATGCAATACTACAATATATATAATTTAGATTTTTTAAATACACATCATTATTTATCTTGTGGAATAAATAAATATTCACCAATTATAAGATTATTCTCTTTATCAAATTTTATTACCAGACTTTCTTTGAAACTGCTTAAATATTTAGTTTCATTGTCCATATCTTCCTGCAGACCCATCATCATAGTTGAACCAAGATTGCCAAAAGTAATACTGCCATCTTTTATTTTGTATGAGCCAGTATAACTGTTTACACCGCTCGAGCCATATACTGAGCCGTTATCAAAACCTATCGTTATTTTTGGATTAGCTGCAAGTTTGTATTCTTTTTTATCAAGTAATGCTTCCATATTTCCTGCCCTGCATCCAGCTAAAAAAAGAGATAACAATACTACTGATAATATTATTTTTTTCATTTTACACCATAAAAAAAGCCTGCTGACAAAGCAGACTTATATATTTATGTTATGCTTCCTGAGTACCTTTTGGGCGGACAGTTAAAACTGGGCATGGAGCTTTACGAACAACAAGCTCAGCAGTTGAGCCAAATAATACATGTTCTAAACCAGTTCTGCCGTGTGTTCCAATAATAATCATATCAAAGTTGCCGTTTTCTGCCTCTTTGATAATTTCACTGTATGGATTACCTCTTAATATTTTTGTTGTAAACTCAACATCTTTTAATTCTGGTGCATTAGCAACAAATTCATCAAACTGTTTTCTTGCACCATCTTCAAAATCTGGTGATAAATTCTGCATAGGCATACCCATTTGTGGTATGTAAAATGCAACAATATTACCTTCATCAAAAAGTATATGCACAATTTCAAGCTCTGCACCTAAGATTTTTTTCATCTCTACAGCATAAGCTAAAGCATAGTGTGATGCCTCTGAAAAATCTGTAGGAAAAAGTATTTTTTTTACAGGTTTCATATGAACCTCCTTATAATTTGCTAACTTATTACTGCACATTCTATTAGTTTTTTTATTTCACCTTTTTTATAATCTTTAGGTAAAATCTCTAAAAAACCAAATTCGTAAGCAAGTAATATATCATCAGCAGTAATATGTGATGATAAAAGTACAACAGGCATATTTGTATGAATAAAGCCTATATTATTAAACATATCCACCATAAATATCTCTTTCATGCTTAAATCTGCAACTACTGCATAATAATCACTGTTATTTAATACTTCAATAGATAAAAGCGGGTTAGAAAGCCTTTGCAGCACATACTTAGCAGCATCAAACTCAAAATGCAGTTTTGCAAATACATCATCATCATTAGTAATAACAAGTATTTTTTTAGTTTCCATTACTACCAAACCCCTTTCATAAGTTTCTGGAGATTATTTTCTAACTGTTCCATAAGTATATTATAAGGCATATTTAAAAATTCTGCAACATATTCGCCAGTATAAGATACATTTGCAGGCATATTTTTCTTTCCACGGACAGGAACAGGTGCTAAATACGGGCTGTCTGTTTCTATTAAAAGCATATCCAGTGGTGTATTTATTAAAGCCTGCCTTAAATTTTCTGCACTTTTAAAAGTTACATTTCCTGCATAGCTTATATAAAAATTCTTATCCTTTATCCACTCAAGTATATTCATACTTCCATCAAAACAGTGGAAGATACCTTTTAAGTTATTATGTTTTTCTAATACTTTATCTAATATCTTAATTGTTTTTTCTGCGGCATTTCTGCAGTGTATTACAAGGGGCTTATTAAGCAGACCTGCAATATCTGCCATATCTTCAAATAAAATATTCTGACTATGCTCATCTGGGTTGTCTTCATAATAAAAATCAAGCCCGGTTTCGCCTACTGCCACAACTTTTTGATTAGAAGCAAGCTTGTAAAAAGCTTCATAATCTTTTTCACTTATATATTTATCTGCATATTCTGGGTGCATTCCAACTGCTGCATATATATTATCATACTGCTCTGCAGTTTCTAATGCCTTTATGCTGTTATCATAATCTATACCAATAGTGATTATCCGCCTTACATTTTTTTCATCAGCAAGGCTTATAAATTCATCAACACTTCTGCCATACTCATCATCATGTATATGAGCATGTGTATCTGTCCAAAAAACTTCCATACTATTTTATTCTTGTACCTGCTGGCACTGTATCAGGAAGTATCATAACATTATGACGCTCGCCATCAAATGCAGCTAATACCATTCCCTGAGATTCTATACCCATTAATTTTGCAGGCTTTAAGTTTGCTACTACTGCAATAGTTTTGCCTTTCAAATCTTCTGGATTATAGCTTTTTGCAATACCTGCAACAATAGTTTTACCACCATCACCTACATCTACTTTTAATTTAAGCAGCTTTTCACTTTTTTTCACATTTTCTGCTTCTAATACTTTACAAGCCTTTAATTCCACCTGTTCAAATACACTGAAATCTATTAATGTTTGTTCTTCTTTCTTTTCTTCTTTTGCAGGTGCTGTAGAAGCAGCTATTGTTTCAAGCATTTCCTTTTCATCTATTCTTGGGAAAATATTTTTGCTGTCAGGCAGTTTTACGCCGCTTTTTAAAATACATACACTGCTGAGTGCTTTTTCATCTGATAAATTAATGTTATCATCTGCACCAATCTGTCTGCGAATTTCAAAAGCAGTATCAGGCATAAATGGATATACTAAATGAGAAACAGCTCTTAAACCGTCAAGCACTGTATATAAAACAGAGCCTAATCTGTCTTTATTTGCTCCATCTTTTGCTAAAACCCAAGGTTTTGCATCATCAATATATCTATTCATTGCACCAATACTTTCCCATATAGAAATCAGTGCTTTATTATAAGCCATTTTATTTAGGTGCATATCTGTATCATAGGCTGATTTCGCAACAGCATTATGTACATTTTCATCAAGCATATCTTTATCATTATAGACAGGTATTATACCATCAAAATATTTTTTTACCATACCTGTTGTTCTTGAAACAAGATTGCCTAAATCGTTTGCTAAATCACCATTTACTCTGTGGATAAGTGCTTTAAATGAAAAATCGCCATCAAGTCCAAATGGTACTTCTCTCATTAAGAAATATCTAAAAGCATCTATACCAAAAGTTTCTACAAGCCATACAGGGTCTATTGCATTACCCATAGATTTAGACATTTTCTGTCCGTCTACAGTCCACCAGCCATGAGCAAATACTGATTTTGGAAGTTCTATTCCTGCACTCATTAACATTGCAGGCCAGTATACTGTATGAAACCTTAAAATATCTTTACCTACTAAATGAAAATCTGCAGGCCAGTATTTTTTCTTATCACTTCCTTCATCAAAATATCCTAATGCTGATAAATAGTTAGTAAGAGCATCTATCCATACATATATAATATGTTTAGAGTTTTCTTCCATAGGGATACCCCATGAAAAATTAATACGGCTGATAGATAAATCTCTAAGACCTTCTTTAATAAAAGAAATGATTTCATTACGCCTTGATTCTGGACGGATAAAATCTGGATGATTATTAATATACTCTAATATAGCATCCTGATATTTACTCATTTTAAAGAAATATGAAGATTCTTTTAATTTAGCAGTTTCTCTGCCGCAGTCTGGACAAAGGCTGCCTTCCATAAGCTGAGTTTCTGTCCAGTAAGCTTCACAAGGAGTGCAGTACCAGCCTTCATATTCACCAAGATATATATCTCCTTTTTCCTGCATTTTTTTAATCACTGCAAGCACTGATTTTTTGTGTCTAACTTGCGTAGTGCGTATAAAATCATCATTAGATATGTTTAATATTTTCCAAAGTTCTCTAAACCTTGCATTATTTTTATCAGCAAGTTCAATGGGTTTCATCCCCTGCTTTTGGGCAGACTGTTCCATTTTCTGCCCATGTTCATCTGTGCCAGTTAAGAAAAATACATCATAGCCACACATGCGTTTGTAACGGCTGATAATATCAGCTGCAACAGTTGTATATGCATGACCAATATGTGGTTTATCATTTACATAGTATATAGGTGTTGTTACATAGAATGTTTTCTTCTGGCTCATAATTACCTCAAATCCTTAAATTACTACTGTTTATTATTGTTATTATCTTTATTTTTATTATGCTTGTTATTTTTATTGTATTTATTATTTTCTTTACTGTCTGATATTTTTATAACATTTTCACTATCTTCTTCTAAAAGACCGTCAAGAGTATCATTCAATTCAATATACTCTAAATCATCACACTCACAGCCTTCACAGTCATAGTGTTCTTTTTCAAACATTAGACAGCACATTAATCTGCCGCATACACCAGATATTTTATTAGGGTTCATAATAAGATTTTGATTTTTAGCCATTTTAATAGATATATTATCAAAACGGCGTAAAAAGTTAGTGCAGCAAAGCTCTCTGCCGCAAAGCCCAAAGCCGCCAACCATTTTAGTTGCATCACGAACACCTATTTGACGCATTTCTATTCTAGTTCTAAAAACTCTTGCTAAATCTCTAACAAGCTGTCTAAAATCTACCCTGCCTTCTGATGTGAAATAAAATGTAATCTTGCTTCTATCAAGACAGTATTCTGCTGATAAAAGTTTCATATCAAGTCCAGCATCAGCAGCTAATTTTTTACATACTTCAAAAGCTTTTGGCTCATCTTTAAGATTCTGCTCTCTAGCTTTTAAGTCATCAGCATTAGCAATACGCAGTATGCTTTTCATTACCTGTTCATCAGTCACACTAATCATTCTAGGGGCTGCACATACTCGTGCCATATCTTCACCCTTGTCTGATTCAACTACGACAAAATCGCCGTGTTTTATATCAAATCCTTCGCATAAAAAATCATATACCTTGCCTGCCCGTTTAAATATGACTCCGACTGCATTATATTCTTTCACTAAATACCTCTATTGTTTTACTGACAAAATCATGTTTTGCTAAATCTATATTAATATTATAAGTTAGCCTTTTTAAAATTTCCAGTATATACTCACCATAAGCACAGTATGAGTATATACCTGTTGTTTTATATTTTACAAGTGCTGCTGGATATATAAACTCCATAACAGCCTTTATTGTCTGAATATCATTACAGCTAATTACAAAATCTGTAAATTTTTTAAAATTTCTGCTTTCTATTTCATTAATCAGTGAGCCTATTTTTAAATCATCAATCATTAATGCCCGCTCAACTGAACCGCCGGAAGCTTTAATAATATCTGCCATATTATCCATATCTGGTCTGATATCTGATAATACATTGTGCATATCACTTTCACTTAAAGGAGCAAAATCCACTAAAGAACATCTGGAGCGGATAGTAGGCATAATCATTTCATATTTTGATGTAATAAGCAAAAACAGGCAGTCTTCCCCTGGCTCCTCAAGTGTTTTTAAAAAGGCATTACCTGCCACTATTTGAGCAGAGTTGGAAAGTTTTTCTGCCTCATCAAGTATAAAAATTTTCCATTTAGAAGCTAGTCCTGTCATACCAGCACTTTCTGATATATGACGGATATTTTCTACTTTCAGCTCATTTCCGCTGTATATATATAAATCAGGGTATGTACCTGCTTTCACCTGAATACAGCTGCTACAGGTACACTCTGTAAAATAGCTGCTGTTTTTACAAAAAAGGCTTCTGGCAAGCTCACAGGCAAACATACGCTTTCCAATACCAGAAACACCAGAAAGTATATAACTATGGCTAAGCCTACCGCTTGTTATTACTCTTTTAAAAAAATCCTGCTGTTTAAGATGACCTGCTATCTTGCTGCACAATCGGATTTATCTCCCTGTAATTTTTTTATAGTATGCTCTATTGCAGGCATAATAAATGATAAGTTTTCAACAGCACCTTTTGGACTCCCAGGAAGATTTATAATAAGAGAGTTTTTTCTAGTGCCGCATACAGCTCTTGAAACTATAGAGTTAACTGTAATTTTAAAGCTTTCTGCACGCATAACTTCTTCAAAGCCTGGCAGTCTTTTTTCTATTACTTCTATTGTAACATCTGGTGCAATATCTCTTGGAGAAATACCTGTTGAACCATTAGTTATTATTAAATCAAGATTTTGAATATCTGCAAAATCTTTTAAAGTAATATCAAATTTATCTTTATCATCTGCAATAATTTCTTTACGAATAAAAGATGTTTTTAAATTTTCGCTGATATATTTTTCAATAGCAGGGCCAGTTAAATCTTCATATTCACCCTTGCTTGCTCTGTCAGAAAGAGTAATTATACCAACAGAATAACCATCTTTACCAAGATTTTTTATTTCGTCACCAACATGTAATTCACCATTTCCACGAACTACACCAAAAATACCTTCTTTTGGCATAACACATTCGCCTGCATGATAATATACTGCACATTTATGGTGGCATACTTTACCTATTTGAGAAATGATTAATTCAATACTGCCTATTTGGAGTTTTGTACCAACTGGCAGAGAAAGTAAATCAATACCAACAGTAGTAATATTTTCTGCAAAATCACCACTTTTTACTTTTAAGCCTTTATCCTGCATTTTTTTAACACTTTCAAGAGCAAGTAAACTTACCTGTCTGTGCCATTTGCCTGCATGAGCATCGCCTTTGATACCAAAATCATTTTCAAAAAAAGCAGAAGATACATTTTCTTTAATTACACCTTTTCTATCGCTTACAGATATAGTCTGTATTTTACCCATCATATTCTCCTAGTTTGTTTTTGTTTTACAATGCTACATCATATCAATAAATCTAATTTTATGCAACAAGATAAATTTTTATTTTTTAGTATATTAATACTTAAAAGCCTGACAGAAAAATGAATTTATAATGAAATACAAATTTGACAACAGTAGATATAAATAAGAAGCTTGAGTTTGCAAATAATTTTACTTAAATATCTATAATGAATAAAACTGAATATAAAAAGATTGTGATACATATTTAAGCAAGTTACTTACAATATGCACAATATAAAGCCGTATCTTATTTTTTGGAAATACTGTATTAACAGCTTAAGGAAAGCTCTTTAAACTATCTACACTTGCTGTATAATATCCCTGCATTCCACGCATTTGTAACTCGCTTAAAACCTGTATCCAAAACTTTGAACCTTTAGTCTCACTTATCCACATACTAAGAAGCTCTTTTTTTTACACTCCATCTTTACTGCCAAAATTGATTTATTAATTACTCTCTTATCTTATGTTACTTTTACTACTATACATTCCAAATATATTATTTCTAATAGGAGATTTTGCCAATTTAGGATACTTTCCATTACTTTTTCAGTTACCCGTGATGCTAAGGCAGGTGGTATATCAATTCCATATATTTCTTCAAAGGTTGATACTATATGTGTCTACTCATGCCACTGGCATATAATGCTAATATCTGGTCATCCACTATACTTGCTTTACAAGGTTGAATTACTGTCTTTTAGGGTGCTTAAATATATTTTTCCTGCTTCTGCCTGAATACTCTTACTGCTGTACTCATTACGACTACTGCTTAATGGTCAGAATTTATAAACAAAAATAAAGATAATACAGATAAAGCATAAACTTTCATTGCACACACATAAAAAATAATATATAAATTTATAATTAATTTGTATAAAGGTGAAATATGATAGTTGCATTTGAAGGATTAGACGGCTCTGGCAAAGGCACTCAATCACAAATATTATCTGCAAAAATGAGTGCAAAAGGTATAGATAACTCATTATACAGTTTTCCTAATTATAAAGGAACTAATTTTGGACTTGAAGTAGGTAAATATTTAAACGGCGGCTTTGGTTCATTAGATGAAGTTCCTCCGCAATTCCCTGTTATGCTTTATGCTATGGACAGATTTGAAATGAAAAAATCTATTATGACAGATATTAATGAAGATGCAAATATTATTTTTGACAGATATGTACCTTCAAATATTGCTCATCAGGCAGTTAAATTTCCAGAAAATCAGCGTAAAACATTTGCAGACTGGGTGAAAAGGCTTGAATATAATATTTTAGAAATGCCTTCCCCTGATATAATCATCTTTTTAGATGTGAACCCAGTAATTGCAGGCAGAATGGTTGCTTTAAAAGGAAAAAGGTCTTATACAGATGCTGCAAAAGATATACATGAAGCAAACGACAGCTATATGCATAAAGTATATCAAATGTATAAACAAATGGCACAAGATGAAGACTGGGTAATCATTCAGGCAACTGACGGAGAAAATATGCTAAGTGAAGAAAAGATAGCAAACGACATTATTATCTCACTTGCAAAAAAAGGTTTTCCAATAGAATACCCTAAAAAATTATTTTAAAATTATATAAAGTTATTGATATTTCAAGCGATAAGATAAATAAGTAAAGCTGTTATTTACAAAATTTACTGTATTGTTTAAAATTTCAAGTTGCAAAAAGTATAAATTTCTGTTTATACTTTTTAGTGGGAGGCTTTTTATGAACTTATCACTTGATTTAACAGAAGAAGAAATAGCCATGCTTGAAAGGTATGCAGTTAAAAACAATTTTTCTACTGTTGAGTTTGTAAAAAATACCATTTTGGAGCGAATTAAAGATGAAAGAGATATGGAAGTGTATGAAACTGCTATGAAAAAATACAGCCATAACCCTAGAGCTTATACTCATTCATCTGTAATGCGTGAATTAGGTTTAGTTAAATAGATAATAATTAAATTATACTAAATTATGTATTGTATGTCTATTAGGCAGCATACCAAGTGGCTTATTGTATAACAGATTATAATATTCTAGCGAGTATATCAATAACACTACCAGTATATTCATAAATAAATTATCTGGAATAAATGCAAGATAAAGCCATAAGAAACATACTGCCACTGCAAGCTTAAAAGGCATATAATATCCATTCCAGTATGTTTTAGATTTACTGCTGAACATAAAATAGTAAAGCAGTATTATTACAAAAAACATAGATATTTTACCAACAATGTCACTGTGTGGTGCAATAATGTATATTATTATTCCAAATACTGCAGAATAAAAAAGCAATGCTCCTGCTCCCCTGAGAAAATGTATTCCTAAAAAAAATATAAAACTTCTGCTGCCACCTGCGATTTCTGAATCAACAAATATTCTGCATATAATCACAGCAAAAGAAAGAAATACTGTATAAGTTATGCCTATAGTGCCATTTAGTAAAAAAGCACATATTATAATAAACCATAAGGGTATACGGGCAATTAAAAATGTTAAAAAGAAAATCCCAAAACGCACATAACCCATAGGTCTTGCAGCAACATTTTTAAAAGTAAAAGTTTGAATTAATTTTTCCATGTGGATATTATTACTGTTTTTTTACTATATGGTCAAGAAGTATATAAAACTTGCAAATTTTCTTGTATATAAAAAAACTTGAAATATTAATATTTGCAGATTTTTCGCTAATGCTCAAAATAGACGGCAGTGGACTTACCCAAAAATATTATACAGACCATATAAAGAGCTTATTTAGTCAATAACAAACATTTTAGGAATATAATTAATATTATATTGTCAGGTTGCCTATTCTGACGAGCGATTTTTACTACGCTACGCCCCGCGAGAGTATAGAAAACAGCTTTTCATTAATATTGGTAAATCCAGCGGGATTTTTTATTTCCAACGCTATTCGCTAAGAAAAATCCCACTTCGTAAAATTCACTCACCCCGTTTTTGAGAGAACTGCTAAATTCCCGACTAAATAAGAAAGAGTTAGAATTTGTACAGGATAGACCATTAGTGAAGAATCTATTTTATTTTTATAAATTTAATTAATTATGTATATTTTATATACTTCGCCTAAAAGGCTCAGTATGGCATAAGCAGAAGTATCTATATTATAAATCACTTTGCACACTGCCCATTCTGAGCCATGTCATTCTGAATGTTTGTGTTAACAAACAATGAAGAATCTAGAATATACAAATTTCTAATGTATACAAATGATTTAGTCCAAAATTTTTTGGGTGAGTCCAAACTAAAAAAATCTATTAACTTGTAAAAGCTCATGGAAATATATAAAAAATTATTTTGTGCCTTTTATAAACTCTTTAAATCTCTCTAATATATTTTTAAGTTTAGAGCCGAACATATCATTTTCTTTTGATTCCTCTCTCATTTTTTCAAGAATTTCTTTCTGCTCTTTTGAAAGATTAGTAGGTATAAGTATCTGTAAATCAACATACAGATTGCCTACATTATATCCTTTAACAGAAGGAACTCCCTTTCCTTTTAATGTTATACGCTCGCCTACCTGAGTACCCGACTTAACTTTTATTGTCTCTTTTGTGCCGTCTATTAACTCTATTTCAAATTCGTTGCCTAAAACAGCATCAAACACAGTAATAGGCAGCATTAAATGCAGGTCATTATCCACACGCTTAAATATTTTATGCTCTTTTACTTTAATATGTAACAGTAAATCGCCAGCAGGTCCGCCATAGCTTCCTGCATTACCTTCACCGCTGACACGCATAATCATACCATCATCAATACCAGCAGGAATTTTTACTTTTATCTGTTTTTCTATTGTGTGGCTGCCTTTACCTTTACATTCAGTACACATTTCTTTTATAACCTGACCGCTTCCGTTACAGGACGGGCATGTTGTGCGCACTGCAAATATACCATTTCTTTGAGTGAATACACCCTGACCATTACATTTTTCACATGTTTTCATACCACCAGGTTCAGCACCTGAGCCATCACACCGCTTGCAGTTTTCTCGTTTTTTAATGGTTAATTCTTTTTCTACACCAAAAACTGATTCTTCAAATGTAAGTTCTTGATACATTTCTATAGACTGACCTTTAGCTGGTCTGTTTCGTGAGCGTCTTGAAGAAGATGTGCCAAAAAACTCACCAAAAACATCACCTAGTAAATCATCAAATACACTGCCAGTAGAACTGAAACCGCCCATACTGTCATCCATTACTCTGCCGTAAGTGTCATACTGGTTTTTCTTATCTGGGTCTGATAATACTTCATAGGCTTCTGCAGCTTCTCTAAATTTTTCAGCAGCTTCTTTATCATCAGGGTTTTTATCAGGATGATACTGTAATGCTAATTTTCTATATGCTTTTTTTATTTCAACATCTGTTGCAGTGCGTTCCACACCTAGTATTTCATAATAATCTCTAGCCAACTTTATCCGTCCTTAAAATTTTTTGAATGAATACTTTAATATTTTATATTTAATTTTGCAAGCAAAAATAATAAGTTTTTACTTTAATTCAGGTAAATCAAGTTCTTTTAAAAAACTATTGACTTTTACTTTAGTTTCTATAATTGCACTTTCAATTTTGTCTAAATCCTCTTTTACTTTATCTAAATTAACTATTTTATCTTCTACAGCTGTGCTTACATATCTGGAAATATTAAGATTATATTCATTATCTACAATCATCTTTTTTGATACTCTTTTAGAATAATTACTTTCTTCTTTTCTTTCCCTATATGTATCAACTATTTTTTTTATATGTGCTTCATCTAGTTTATTTCTATTTTTATCTTTTCTAAAATATTTATCTGCATTAATAAATAATATATCATCTTCTTTTCTGCATTTTTTTAAAACTATAATGCATACAGGAATACCTGTAGAAAAAAATAGATTTGATGGTAGCCCTATTATTGCGTCTATATTACCATCATCTATTAATTTTTGTCTAATATTGCCTTCTTCACCACCACGGAATAATACACCATGTGGTAATATAATAGCCATAGTGCCACTATTTTTTAAAAAATGGAAACCATGAAGTAAAAATGCAAAATCAGCAGTAGAGCGTGGAGCTACACCATAGCCAGCAAACCTAAAATCATCTTTTATATTACTTGGGTAATCCCAGTTTAAACTAAATGGCGGGTTTGCCACTACAATATCACACTCTATCTTTTTAGATGGATTTTTTTCACTAAATATGCCCCATTCATTTGCAAGGGTATCACCATGAAATATTTCAAATTCATTATCTTTTATACCGTGCAATATCATATTCATTCTTGCAAGGTTATATGTAGTTACATTATTTTCCTGTCCGTATATTCTAGTGATTTTAATATGAGATTTATTTTCTTCATTTATTTTATCCACATGTTTTTTTACATTAATAAGTAATGAGCCAGAACCACATGCGAAATCAAGCATACCATTTATATCTGTTTGTTTCTGTATTTTAGGGTTTTGGCTGTCAAGAGTTACTATTTCAGATAAAATGGTTGATACTTCCTGTGGAGTGTAAAATTCCCCAGCCTTTGCCCCAGAATTAGATGCAAACTGGCTGATTAAATACTCATAGGCATCACCTAATATATCATTTTCTTTGATGCTCTCTACATTAAACTGTAAAAGTCCATCACCTATTTCTTTTATAATATTACATACTCTTAAATTTCTTTGTGGGTTATCTTTTCCCAATTTTTCTGAACTTAAGTTTACTTCAGAAAAAAGCCCTTTAAAAGTAATGTTAAATGATTTATTTTCTATAAAAGTAAAACCATTTTGTAAGATTTCAAGCATATGTTCATTTTCATCTTTTGCCATTTCATAAATATTATCCCACAAATATTGTGGTTTAATGATATAATGTATTTTTTTTCTAACTATTTCTTCAAAATATGCTACATCTTCCAAATTTTTTAAATACCATAAAGTTAAAGGTGTAATTATAGAACCATTAATAAGTTCTTCAAGAGTTTTTATTCTCTTATTTCTTTCATCATCTAAAGCCTTTACAGTTATATAAGGATTTTTTTTCGTATATTCTTTTAAGTCTTTTTCTACAAACTCTTTTATTTTTTCTTCATATTCTTTTTTAGTTTGAGATAATAACTTAGGATTATTTTTATCATTTAATCTTCTACATTCTTCTTCGCATTTTATATAATCATTAGCTAATTCTTTTTTTATATACTTCAAATAATTATTTGATATATAATATAAAAATAAAAATGAAAGCATATAGTCTTGAAAGCTGTTTGCCCCCATTTTACCCCTTAACTGTTTACATGCTACTTTCCAAAGTAAATCACCTAATTGTTTTGCTTTATTTTCCATCATTCTATATTCCTTGTATTATTATATCTATTACAAGTTATACCTTTTTTGTTAAATTTATATGTATTTATCATATATTTTAAAATATTACAAAAATGTTTTTTTTCAAATGG
>CAJUJZ010000012.1 GCA_910586745.1 uncultured Mucispirillum sp.
TGCATTTAAATGGCAAAATGGTATCTTTGGTGTATGGGATAAAATAGATGACAATTATAAGTATAAAAACAAAAAATATTTCTATAATGTCTTCAGATAAACTTTACTGTGACCTGCATAAATACAGATATGATTTAGCCTGCAAATGTAAAAATGAAAAAATAGCTGATACTTTTGGTACATTTGATGGCGGTCCATTTACAAGTCTTGGCGATACCCTTATTGATTACAGATACACTTTTTCTATAGAAAATGATATTACACCGTATTTTTTCACAGAAAAAATTACAAGCGCTTTTATGACACAGACTATTCCTATTTATCTGGGTGCTACTGAGATTGATAAATTTTTCAATCCTAATGGTATTATTAAAATAAGTGTAAATGATGATATTGATTATGTTATAAAGCAGTGCACAAAAGAAGAATATGAAAAGCGTCTGCCTGCAATTCTTGATAACTATAACCGTGTTCAAAAATATATGAACCCATTTGACATAATGTATCTTGAGTATTTAAAAGCATAATTTTTAAGGAGAAATATATGAAAATTGCTGTTACTGGTGCCAATGGATATATTGGCAGTCATGTTGTAAAAGAACTTCTTGATTGCAATCATAGTGTTACTGCAGTTGATTTTAATAATAATAGAATAGATAAAAGAGCAGATTACCTTACTATTGATATATTTGACAGAAATATTAATCTATTTGAAGCTCTCAGGCAGCCTGATGTTGTTCTTCATTTTGCCTGCAAAGATGTTCCTGTTCATAATTCCTTGTGGCATATAGATAATATCAGCAGTAATTTTTATTTTGTAAAAAATCTTATAGATAATGGACTTAAATATATTATAACTGCAGGTTCAATGCATGATATTGGATATTTTGAAGGCAGAATGACGGAAAATGCAGTACCTAATCCTCTGACATTTTATGGCATATCTAAAAATACACTCAGGCAGCTTATAGAAGTATATATTAAAGATAAAAATGTATATTACAGTCATTTAAGGTTTTTTTATACTCACTGTGATGATGAACAAAGCTCTGGCTCTATCTTTTCTAAAATACTTCAGATGAGCAGGGAAGGTAAAAAAACTTTTCCATTTACTGATGGAAAAAATCAATTTGACTACATACATATTAATGAACTTGCAAAACAGATAAGAGCTGTTACAGAGCAGACTGAAGTTACTGGCATTATTAACTGCTGTTCAGGAAAACCTACAGCAATTAAAGACCAGGTGGAATGGTTTATTAATACTAATAAACTGGATATCGCTCCAGAATATGGTGCATTTCCATCAAGACCTTATGATTCTCCATGTATATATGGTGATAATACTAAAATTACAGCTATTATGAAAAATAATTCTAAATAATAAAAAAGCACTTGTTTTTACAAGTGTCTTTTGTTTTTATAGTCAGTTTTTTCAACCAGTTTTATTTTATTGCTGTCATAGTTATAAATATTCAAAAGATATATGCCAAATATACGAATAAGTTTTCGTTCCTTTGTAAAAACTATTTTAATTATCCCTTTGCCTGCATACTGCCAGAAAATTTTGTTATTTAAAATCCTGAATATTCTATATCTGCTTTTAAACTGGTTTACATAGTTATGAATAAGTGATGTATCATATTTAGTATGCTTATTTAGAAACTTTTCCCAGCCTAGAGTTTTGCATATTAAAAATAACTCATCTTTAAAGATTTTCCGTTTGATTAATGGAGAACCTGCAGTAAAAAAACTACGCCATGAAATATATATATTTTTCCTAAATTTTACTGCATTTTTAACATTAAACCCTGCTTCCACCATTTTTTTTGAAAGTCCGATTTCATATTTTTCTATTACCTTTTTAACATTATCTTCTTTTTCAATAGAATTTATATGCTCTTTAAATGTATCTGATAAAAAGCCCCTTTTTCTGATAACCAGAAAGTAGCTGCTTAAGTGCCATGTATGGAAATCATAGGCAGTATTAATGCCGCATAAATCCCATTCTTTATCTTTTTCAATGCTTTCTATAAACTCTTTTAAATCATATAATGGACCAAAGACACTGTCATTTGTTAATATCAGCTCATCATATTCTGCTATCTTTTCCCAGCTGATTTTATTTATTAACTCCTGCCATGAGCCAAAGTCATATTTGCCATGCCTGTATCCATAAGCACCTTTTACATGAGGTATTAGTTTTTTAAGTTCTTCTGGCAGTATTTTATTATCTGCTAAATAGTATACATCTGATATTTTGGAAAGTTCCTGCAGGTAATAAAGAGCATAATCTTCTATTACACCTTTACTACTGTATCCTGCAAAAAGACATATTCTTTTAATATCATTTGTATTCATAACCTACTCTGCTGTTACTTTATATTTCTGCTGCTGCCTTGGAACATACCAGTCTATAAAGTTATATGTAATGCCTGCTCTTGCTGGCTCTACATTTTCAAAACGCTTGTTAAGTGCAATGTTACTGTATGGAAAATATAGGAATGTATATGGCTGCTCATCTGCTAATATTTCCTGTACTTTGTCATAATAAAGTCTTCGTTCTTCATTGTCGAAAACTTTTCTGCCATCTATTAAAAGTCTGTCTACTTCTTGATTGCTGTAGCATATATAGTTCTGACCATTACCGCCACATCTTTCTGTTGCCCATATATCATACTGGTCTGGGTCTAATACTGTAGTCCAGCCTAAAATAACTGCCTGAAAGTTGCTTTTATTTAGTTCGCCAAGCATTGTTGCCCACTCTAAAACTTTTATCTGCACATCTATGCCTATGTGAGTCCAGCTTTGCTGAACAAGCTCTGCAATTTTACCACGAACATCGTTATTTAAGTTCGTCATTAATTCTATTGTAAACTTTTTGCCATTATATTCAAGTATGCCGTCACCATCTGTATCTTTAAAACCAGCTTCTGCAAGCAGTGCTTTTGCCTTTTCCACATTATATTCTGGACCTTTTGCATTAGGATTATACCAGAATGAATCAGGCTTGTATGGACCTTCTGCCACAATACCTTTACTGTAAAGAAGACCGTCTACTATACTCTGCTTGTTTATTGCATGAGTTAATGCACGGCGGACAAGCTTGTTATCAAATGGTGCTCTTTTAAAATTATATCCTACATATGTATATGAAAAATCAAGAAAAGAGTATGTATTATAGTTTGCTGTATATTTTGGTGTCTTTGTATCAAGAGCATCCTGTTTAGGTGTCATACCCATAATATCTATTGAGCCGTTTAGAAGTTCTAAAAACTGAGTTGTCTGGTTAGGGATAACTCTAATGAATATTTTTTCTATTTTTGGTCTGCCTTCAAAATAGTCATGAAATGCTGTTAATGTAATTGACTGACCTGCTTTCCATGATTCTAATTTATATGGACCTGTGCCTATTGGTTTTCTCTGCAACGGGGAACGGCTTGGCTTATCTGTTAAAGCATGACGCGGCATCATCCATATACCCCAGCTTGCAAGTGCAGGAGACAATACTTCCTTATAAGTAACTTTTACAGTATATCTGTCAATTACTTCCACACTATCTACTGCTCTAAAATCACTGTCATAAGCAGTTGGTGTATCATCTGAAATCATAAACTCATAAGTAAACTTTACATCATCTGCTGTAAATTCTACTCCGTCATGCCATTTTACACCTTTTTTTAGATAAAATGTAAAAACTTTTTTATCTTCAGATATTTCCCAGCGTTCTGCTAAATCACCAATCAGGTTTAAATCTTTATCATATTTTACTAATCCATTATAAAGATACTGTGTTACATTATGGCTTGCAGAATCTGATGCAAGCGCAGGAATCAGGTTTATTGGCTCAGCAATTTCTCCAGTAGATAATGCATCACCATAGGGTATTTCTACTGCTGCCTGTTCTGCTGTTTCCACATTATTTTCCTGTACTATCTCTTTTTCTAACCTGTTTTTACAGGAACTAAAGAGCAGAACTGTAATTAGATACAACGATACTAGTAAAATATTTTTCTTCACATTCACAACCATTTGAGCAATCAATATTACTTATTATTCAGCAGGAGTGTTAGATGGAATAACTGGACTGTTTCCTTGAGCAGGTGTATTTGCTGGTGCTTGTGGAGTTGCCTCAGCTGGCAGCTGCTGTGAAAGAACATTTGCTTTTCTCATAACACTGTCATTACCTAAGCCTGACATAATTGCTAAAATAAGAGAAAGCACTAGAAATGCTGCTGCTATAACAGTTGTTATTTTATTCATAATGCTTGCAGGTGCTTTTGGACCAAACATTTCACCACTGCCACCGCCTAATGCTGCACCTAAATCTGAACCTTTATTGTTCTGTAATAAAACTGCAATTATTAATAAAATACATACAAATACATATAGTGCTAAAATAATTGTATACATAACTTCCTAACTTTTAAGGGTATATCCCTCTAACCTCCGTAAATTTATCTGGCTTATTTTATAAATAAGCCAGTATATGCAATTAATTATTTATCAAAATTAATTATTTTTAAAAACTGGTCTGCTTTAAGGCTTGCTCCGCCAACAAGACCACCGTCTATATCAGGGCATGCCATTAATTCTTTTGCATTTTCTGGTTTCATACTGCCGCCATATAAAATACGGATATTTTCAGCTGCACTAAAAGAACGAATTTTTGCAATATATTCTCTAATTGCTTTATGCATTGCTTCAGCATCAGCTGGAGAAGCAGTTTTACCTGTTCCTATTGCCCACACTGGTTCATAAGCAATCACTACATTAGAAAGGTCTTCTACGCCTTCTAAACCTTTACCTGTTTGAGCAAGAACTGTTTCAACTTCTGCTTTTGCTTCACGCTCCCACAAAGTTTCACCAACACATAAAATAACTGATAAACCGTCAGCTAATGCTTTTTTTACTTTTTTATTAATGATTTCATCAGTTTCACCAAAAATACTTCTGCGTTCTGAGTGACCAAGAATAACCCAAGATGCACCTGCTGATTTTATCATAGCAGATGAAACTTCGCCTGTAAAAGCACCGCTTTCTTCAAAGTAAATATTTTGTGCTGCAACTAATGCTTTGCCGCCTGTTTTTTTAACAGCTTCTGCTACTGCATAGATACCAGTAAATGGTGGGGCAAAAAGCACATCTCTAGTAGAGTAATCAATATCTGCACCTGCAATTTCAGCGGCTAACGCTGCACCCTCAGATACATTTTTGTTCATTTTCCAGTTACCTGCAATTAATGGTTTACGACTCATAGTAAGCCTCCTTATTAGCTTTGCAGTTACCTAAAACTATAAAATAACTGCTATTTTTCTTCTTCTTTTTTACCTGTCAGTGGCTTATTTCTGCCATTATCCATTTCCAGTGTTCCATTAAAAATAACACCTTCTTCCATTTTTAAAACTGGTGTTCTTATAGTACCAGATACAACAGCAGGTTTATAAAGCTCCACTTTATTTTTTGCAACAACTAATCCATCAAATGTACCAGATATTTTAACTATACCTGCATCTATTTGAGCATTTACATTACCGCTTTCTGCAATAACTAATGTATCATTACTTTTAACATTACCTTCAAAGTTACCATCTAACCTAACGATACCTTCAAAAACTAATGTACCATTAAATGATGTATTTTGTCCTAAAAATGCGTCTATACCGCCACCGGTTTCTTTTGCTACTTTCAGCATTGTTCCCCTCTAATTTTTTTTATAATTGTATCAAGCTCATCATCAGAACTATATTTAATATGTATAACTCCGCCTTTTTTAGACAGCTTAATATCTACTTTCGAGTTAAAAAATACTTCCATCTCACGAGCAAGCTCCAGCATATTTGCATCCTGCTTTTTCTCTTTTTTTTCAAAAGGTTTACTGCAAGATTTCATCATATTTTCCACATCTCTTACAGATAAATTTTTATCTCTAATAAGGTGTGCAATACGAATAATTTCCGATTTATCTTCCAGTGACAGTAATGCTCTTGCATGGCCTTCACTTATTTCCTTATTTTCTACTAAATCAAGGACTTCTTGTGGAAGATTTAAAAGTCTTAATCTATTAGTAACTGCTGAACGGCTTTTGCCAACTATTATCCCTAAATCTTCATGCTTATAGCTGTGCTCATCCATAAGTTTTTTATATGCAACTGCAAGCTCAACAGGATTTAAATCTTCTCTTTGAGCATTAGTTATAAGTGCAAGTTCTAACCGCTCTTTTGCTGTATCAGTATTGCGGACAACCACAGGTATACTCATGTTACCTGCAATACCAGAAGCACGCCACCTTCGTTCCCCTTCAATTATCATATATTTGCCATTATCAAGCTTAGTAACAATAATAGGCTGGATAACACCCTTAAGCTTAATACTTTCTGCCAGTTCTTCTAAAAGTTCTTTATCAAAAACACGGCGTGGCTGGTTATCGTTTGGCACAATTTCAGATAATCCTAATTCAAAAAAGTTAGATGTAACAACGCCGCTGTGCTTTACCTGTGCTTCCTCGCTGCTTCGTGGAATTAAGGAATCAAGCCCTCGTCCTAATGGTTTTTTCATTATTTATCCTGTTCCTGCTGATTTACTTTACTAAGTATTTCTTTTGCAAGCTCTATATAACATTCTGTGCCTCTTGCTTTTGCCTGATATAATATTACAGGCTTTCCGTAGCTTGGTGCTTCACTTAAAGCAACATTTCTTGGAACTACTGTTTTAAAAGCTTTATCAGGAAAATGTGTAGTTACCTGATTCATTACTTCTTTTGAAAGATTATTGCGGACATCATACATTGTAAGCAGTATGCCTTCTATTGTTAAATCAGGATTTAAATTTTCCTTAATTAAATTAATTGTATTTAAAAGCTGCCCTAAGCCTTCCATAGCAAAATATTCACACTGCATAGGAATTAATACTGAGCCTGCTGCAGTTAACGCATTAACTGTTAAAAGCCCTAATGATGGCGGACAGTCTATCAATATATAATCATAACTTTCTTTTAATTCTGCAATAGCTCTTTTTAATTTAGTTTCTCTTGAAAGCTCTTGAATAAGCTCTACTTCTGCAGCAGAAAGTTCTATTCTTGCAGGGATTAAATCAAGACCTTCTATTTCTGTATGGCAAAGTGCAGAATTAATATCAGCACCGTTAACTAAAACATCATAAACATCATTTTCTATTTGCTCAGGCATTACACCTAAACCGCTGGTTGCATTCCCCTGAGGGTCAAAATCTATAAGCAAAACTCTGGCTTCTGCCACTGCAAGTGATGCAGAAAGGTTTACTGCTGTGGTTGTTTTGCCAACACCGCCTTTCTGGTTAGCTACAGCTATAACCTTACAACTCATGTAATTATCAGCCCTCCTGTATGTAAAAACATTTTTCCTATCAAAAGATAATACAGTCTATATCTAATATCATTATATTCTAAAGCTTGCAAGTTTTTCTTTTATAAATTTATAAATTTATTTATATTTTTACTGATTTCCTACACTTTTGTATAAACTTTATATCCATTTCTACCAGAAGTTTTTACCTGATAAAGCATTTCATCTGCTTTTCTATATACTTCATCAAACTTTTTTTCCTTATCCACATGGCATACTCCAATACTGCATGTAACTTTTCTGCCATCATCTAATAATATACTTGCTGCATCAGACTGAAATTCCAGTATTTTTCTTTCTATATCATTTTTATTTAATAACCTTGTAATAAATACCGCAAACTCATCGCCTCCAAACCTTGAAACTAAACCATAAGCACTAAAATGCTTTTCTAACAATCTTGCAATATTGATTATTACTTTATCTCCTGTTAAATGACCGTAAGTATCATTTATTCCTTTAAAATTATCAATATCTATCATCATAAAATATGTATCTGGGAAATCTTTTTTATTATTTATTACAGCTGCACCATAATCTGCTGCTGTTGTTTTGCTGTATAAGCCTGTCATTAAATCTTTGTCTGCATTATTAATATGATAAACAGAATAAATTCTATAAGATGTAATAAAAACGCCTATTATATATGATATTGCAGCAACACCTGTTAAAAACTGTATCTGCAGGTTTATAAACATAATCCGTGCCTGAAAGGGCAGTTTTATATTTGCAGCATTTGCCACTATAATAGTCATATTATGCAGATGAAACATTAATGCAAGAATAACTAAAAATAAAAAAATTGCAAAAAATGCACCTTCAATTTTAAGCCGCCTGGCATAATATGACTGCCTGCTTTCGTCTAATATCTTTTCTATTTCTGCAAGCCGTTTATTTTTTGATATATACACAGTTACACACATTATGACAGTTAGAAAAATTATCTGCAATATTTCATGAACAGAAAATATGTTTCCTGCAATATATTCTTTATCAATATGGGATTCAGGGAAAAGATACCCCATAGGAATAAGTACAAGAATCGTATGTATTAATTGAGCAGTAATTGATAAAATTGTAACTTTTACATATTCATTAATTTTTATATTTTTAAATAAGGCAAAAAGCACACCCGCAGCAAATCCGAAGAGTATCCTTGCACCAAGAGCAGCATACAGGCTGCCTGCAATATTGCTGCTTAAAAAAGGTGAAAATAAAGAGTCAAAATAGTCAACACCTGGCATGGATGCTTTCCATATACTTGTTATGCCAAAACCAGCTCCTAAAATAACACCTGCTCTTATGCCGTAAAAATAAGCCGCAGCTATTACAGGTACATACATTATTGTTGCACTGCCATAAGGAATAAGATACCCCAAACCTGAAAATGCAAGTACAAACTCTAAAGCTGATAATAATAAGATTTTATGACCATAAAATAATGGCTTTCCCTGTGTTTTTAACATTTACCACTCCATAAGTCATTATATATATACATTATATAATATTGCAACGAACTTTATCAGGAATTAATAATTTTTTAAAATTTTTGTTTAAAATGAAAATTTTTATGTTTTTTTTTGAAAAAATTTATTATAAATATTGACAGAAATTTATATACTATTATTTTTCAGGTGATTATTATGAAGATTTCATGCAGAAAAAAAATCGCAGTTGATTCTAAAAAAGATGCCATATTAATACCAGTGTATAAAAATATACGCTCTTTAAGGCTGATTACAGGCAAAAAAATAGACGATGAAATACAAAAAATTATCCAGTCAGACTATTTTAACTTTGAAGAAAAAGAATCTAAAAGCTTTTATTTAGATGTTAATAAAAAACTTAAAAAAATATATATTATTCATATTCCAAAAGAGCAGGAAGATGCAAGGTTTTATATGGAGCTTGGTGCTAAAACTGCTTCTATTTTCAAAAAAGATAAAATATCATCATTTTCTATGATTTCTTTTGAAGATATTTATAATGAAAAAAAGGATTTTTCAAGCACAAAAGCATTTTTAGAAGGCTTTATGTTTGCAGACTATTCTTTTGAAAACTTTAAGTCTAAAAAATCACTGGAACATACTTTTGAAGCAGAAATAATTACTGCAATGCCGCGTCTTAAAAAGTATATTGATGATAATGCAGAACAATGGAATACTGTTTTTACAAATATAAATATCATGAAAGATTTAATAAATACCCCTGCAAACCACTTAACACCTGCATTATTTGCTGATTTCGTTAAGTCAAACAGCCATCATTCTATGAAAGTAACTATTTGGGATGAAAAAGTGATTGCAGAAAATAACTTAAATCTTTTAAATGCAGTAGGCATAAGCAGCAGCAATATGCCACGCTTTATCCATATAAAATATAATGGAGCACCTGAAACAAATAAAAATATTGCTCTTGTTGGTAAAGGCATAACTTTTGACAGCGGTGGTTCAAGCTTAAAACCTGCATCAAGTATGACTACGATGAAAACAGATATGTCAGGTGCAGCATTAATGTTTACATTAACAAAGCTTATTGCTGAGCTTGACCTTAAAATAAATGTCAATACATATATACCACTGGCTGAAAATATTATAGGCAGAGATGCTCTTGTTCCTGGTGATGTAATAACTTCTGCAAGCGGAAAGACTGTTGAAATATTAAATACAGATGCAGAAGGCAGGCTTATTTTAGCAGATGCCCTTTATACTGCCACAAAAACAGACCCTGAAATAATTATTGATGCAGCCACATTAACTGGTGCCTGCATTGTAGCTCTTGGACCGTTTTGTGCAGGACTTTTCTCAAACAGAAAATTTTTAAGCAAACAGATAAGCGATATTTCATGGGAGATGGCAGAAGATGTATGGGAACTGCCGCTTTTTGACGGCTATGAACAGGGCATAAACAGCACTGTTGCAGATATACAGAATATGAGCACTTTCGGCAGAGAAGGTGGTGCACTGCATGCTGCATTATTCTTAAAACAGTTTGTAGATAACTACCCTTGGATACATTTAGATATTGCCGGCCCTGCTTATTTAGAAAAAGCTCACCCAATTTTTGGAAAAGAGGCTACGGGATTTGGCTTAAGGCTTTTATTTCAGTTTTTAAAAACACATTACTCAGAGGAAGATAATGGCAGATATTAGACAAAAAGCCGCAGAAAATAAAACCATACAGGCATTTTGTGCAAAATATAATAGAATAACTTCATATATTAACTTTCCAACAGAAAGTTCTAAATATTCTTTTATTGTATTTATGATTGCTGCACTTGCTGCTTTTTTTATTTCAGTAAATGCAAGATATGACCAGTTTGATGTATGGAAGCAGAATAAAGAGCAGTTTTTTTATGAAAATACACCAATGATGACGACTCTTGATGCTTATAAATATACAAGGCATGCAAAAGAATTAAATGCAGGTGAATATGTGGCTGGCGGTGATGATATAGACATATTCTACCCAGAGGGTGTGCCTTTTTATGACCCTGCACCGCTTTTAAGTGTTATACTTGCAAAAATACATAATATTACTGGGGCAGATTACTATAATACCGCCATTAATATGGTGCCATGGCTTGGAAGTATTTTTATACTTGCAGTATGCCTTTATTTCTACTTTGCAGGATATCCTGCATTAGGTATCATCACAGGGCTTTTAACTACATTTGCACCTGTTTTTTACGGCAGAACATCAATAGGCAGGTTTGATACAGACGGAGGAAATATGTTTTTCCTTTTCCTTGCAAGCCTTTTTGTGCTTACTGCATCAAAAGCTAAAAAAGCAACATCTCTTTATATTTTATCTGCCTGCTTAGGGCTTACTATGCTTGCTTTTCAGCACTTTTACAACCATATACTTTTTAACCTTGTATATTTTCTTGTATTTGCTGTTTCATTATTTATATATAACCATAAATATAAAAACATACTGATTGCTTCACTTATATATATACTTACATCCAACCCACTTGTGTTTATAGATTCTCTTAGTGCATTAATAGGCTCAATGGCTGTATATATTCCATTTCTGCCAAATAATTTAGAAGCTAATTCACCTATCCCATGGGTATATAATACAATAAGCGAAGCTGCTGCAGAATCTTTTGGCGGTATAGTTAATTTTACTATCTTAAACTCACTGCTTTTTATACTTGGACTTATTGGCGGTATTTTATTTTTTACTGCCAATATAAAAAAAGCACTTCCGCTTGCACCGATATTTGCAATGGGCTTTGTTACTTTTATAAGCTCAGGCAGGTTTGCAATGTTTTTAATGCCTGTTATTGCTGCTGGATTTGGGTATCTTATATATATTGCTTCTCACTATATTTTTAGAAAATTATCAATGCAGTATAAAAACCGCAGTATTTATATAAATACATTTGCTCCGCTTTTACTTACCATTATACTTTTAAGCGGTATTTTTGCAGCAAAATTAACAGCTTACGGCATGATACCAGGCCCTTCTATTGATACTTCTATATATGCTTTAATAGACAAAATGGGAAAAGAACTGCCAGATAATTCTACAGTATATACATGGTGGGATTACGGTCTTGCTATTACTGATGTTACAGGGTTTCCTGTATACCACAGCGGTATGAGCCAGTCTACGCCAAAAACATGGATGATTGCGAAAAGCCTTACTGGAAGTCAGAAAGAACTTTATAATATATCTTCATATATTGCAAAAGGCGGCTATGAAGAAGTGCAGAAAATGTTTAAAGATAATAAAACTATTGATGAAGTATCTAATGTTATGACTTCTTATGATAAAGGTCCTGAAAATGAAAATATTTATATATTATTTACTTTTGATATGATACAGAAATACAGTGCTATTTCTTATTTAGCAGGCAATACTGAAGCAATATTAACCACATTCTGCCAGCCTGGTAATAATAATACACTTTTATGCTCAAATAATATTAACATTAATGTGGAAACAGGTATTCTTTCAGCTAATTCCAATAATATTCAGCTTAGCAGGCTTATGCTTACAGACAATGGAAAATTAACTAATACTCAGACTTATACTCTGCAGATGGGATATTCTGTAGTTTTAATGCCTGCTGCAAATGGATTTATTACTTACATTCTTTCTCCATCACTTGCAAACTCATCATTTGTGCAGCTTTTTCTGCTGCAGAATGCTGATGAAAAATATTTTACACCAGTTATAAACCAGTATCCTTATGGTGTAGTTTATAAAGTGAAGCCAAAAGATTTTTAAGTTTATACTTTTATATTGCAAAAAAAGAGTATATAATGTATTTATATGTAAGTTTAGGAGAATATATGAGATACAAAGCAGTTTTTGCTTTTATATTTATAATTACATCAAGCAGTGCTTTTGCAGATACTATTAATTTTGGAAATTCTTTCTTTAATAAAGACAGGGCTAACTCTACAAGCCAGATTATTACTATAGAAAATAATGCATCCATCACTATGGAATATGCTGTTTCTTTTTCTTCCCATCTTTCTATGCAGACAAGTGATATTAAAGCTGCACCATTAACTGAAGAAATATTTGATAATGAAACTAAAGAAACATTTTCTACAATTACAGAAGATTCATGTATTCAGCATTATGGTGAAACTGTTTTTTCCATTGGACCAGAGCAGAAATGCCGACTGCACCTTACTTTTTCACCAACTGAAGTTAAAGAATACTCAGAAATTATGTATATAAAAAGCCAGAAAAATACTCTTGAATATGATATTAAAGGCAGAGGTATTTTAATGCCTGATTTTACTATATTATATTATACAGATAACAGCGGCGAAAATATTGATAACAAAAGAGCAGAATATTCCATAAAATGGCAGAATGAAACTGCAGGCACAAAAAGTGATAAATATGCATATATTAAAATATTTAAAACAAGCCAGAAAGATAATTCTCCACTTACTTATAAAATAAATGGCGATACAGCATTTAAAATAGATTCTGCACTCAGTACATGTAAAATTTCAGGCAATGAAATAAAAGAGCCAAAAGACAACCCATGCGGTATAGTTATCAGCTTCCTGCCAAGCTCAGCTGGTGATTTTTCTGCTAAATTAGATTTTAATAAAAGAATACTATCAGGAGCAAAAGAATATACTCTTTATGGATCAGCTTCAGATATGCTTGATTTTGGCACTGTATATTTTGGTGGAAATGTGCAGAAAATATTAATTCCTAATACAAGCGATACTGACCAGCATTATTCTATTTTATCAGAAAGTAAAGATTCAAATTTTAGACTTGTAGTTGTTAATAATAAAAATCTGCCATCATGTATTACTAATAATAATGAAACAAATTTTATATTGAAAAAAGGTCAGTCATGCTATTTAGGCTTTACATTTGCACCAGACAGAAATGCTGATTTTACTAAAAAAATCATTATAATGAGTAACTCTGGAGAAAGGCGGGAAGTCACACTAAAAGGCACTGGAATAGAGAAATTACAAGAAAATTAAAATTTTACTTGACAGTATTATTTTTTTGTATTAGACTTACTTTCCTTAATAATAGGTGGAGGTTCTGCATGTTCGCAGTAATTAAAACTGGTGGAAAACAATACACCGTAAAAGAAGGCGATATTATCAATGTTGAAAAATTAGAAGTTGAAGTAGGCGCCACTCATAAATTTGAAGAAGTTCTTTTTATTTTAGGTGATAAGCAAACTGCAGGTTCGCCTTTTATTAAAGGAGCTTCTATCGAAGCTGAAGTGCTTGAGCACGGAAAAGCTGACAGGGTTTACATCTTTAAAAAGAAAAGAAGAAAAGATTATCGTAAACGCCAAGGCCACAGACAAATGTTTACTAAAGTAAAAGTTGTTAAAATTAATGGATAGGAGATAATAATGGCTCACAAGAAAGCAGGCGGTAGTTCTCGTAACGGTAGAGACAGCCATTCCAAAAGACTAGGCGTTAAAAAATTTGGCGGTGAATTAGTTAAAGCTGGTAATATTATCATTCGCCAAAGAGGCACTAAATATAAACCAGGCGAAGGTGTTGGTATCGGTAAAGATGATACTTTATTCGCTCTTATTCCTGGCCATGTTAAGTTTGTTGATAAGGGTAGACTTGGTCAATTTGTGATGATTGAAGCTGAAAAAGCATGTTAATTGCACCATTTATATGGTTTATCAAGCCGGTTTATACCGGCTTTTTTTATTCTCTTTATTCTACAGGTTAAGACTATATGAAATTTATTGATACAGCATCTATTAAACTAAAAGCAGGTAACGGCGGAGACGGCTGCATTAGCTTCCGCAGAGAAAAATATGTACCAAAAGGCGGCCCAAATGGCGGCAATGGCGGTAACGGTGCTAGTGTTTATTTCATTGGTGATAAATCTCGCCATACATTAATGGATTTCCGTTATAAATCAGTATATAAAGCACCAGATGGAGAAAAAGGCAAAGGCAGTGATATGCATGGCAAAGCAGGGGAGGATTTAATACTTCCTGTTCCACTTGGTACAATTATTAGAAATGCAGAAACTGGGGATATTGTTGCAGATATTACTCTTGATGGTGAAAAAGTTTTAGCAGCACTTGGCGGCAGAGGGGGCAAAGGCAATATGAACTTTGCAACACCTGAGCAGAGAGCACCCCGATATGCAGAAGACGGAAAACCTGGGCAGGAAATAGAAGTAGAGCTTGAACTGAAACTTTTAGCAGATGTTGGTATTATAGGGTTTCCTAATGCAGGAAAATCTACCTTTATATCTATAGTTTCAGCTGCAAAACCAAAAATAGCTGATTATCCATTTACTACACTTACTCCAAATCTAGGTGTAATAAAAGACAGCCATGGCGGCAGCTTTGTTATTGCTGATATGCCGGGTTTAATTGAAAATGCTCATGCAGGAGCAGGGCTTGGACAGCAGTTTTTAAGGCATATTGAAAGGACCTCTCTGCTACTGCACTTTATAGATGCATCAGGCGAAGAATCTATGATAGAAAGATATAAAACAATCAAAAATGAGCTTTCTCTTTATGCTGAGGCTTTAAAAGATAAAAAAGAGATAGTAGCAGCCACAAAAATGGATGCATGCAATGATGAAGTATTTTTTGAGTTTGAAAAATTTGCTGAAGAAAATAATATTACTCTTTTTAGAATTTCATCACTTACACGCAGCGGCACAAAAGAATTAATAGAATATGTTTCTGATATGGTAAAAGCTCACAGGAATGAATATGAAAAAGCTGAATCAGATACTACAGAACAACTCTAACAGTGCAACTTTACAAATGAGCCATATTTATAAAATATGGTATTCTGTAATAATGGATAACTTAAAAACAATTACTACTCCATACAACTTTGATCCTTACACAAAAACACTAACTATTAAAGTTCATGATAATATCTGGTTTACAGACCTTTCCTATATGACAGAAGATTTTAAAATAAAGCTTAATGAAAACGGATTAGATGTATTAAAAGTAGTTTTTAAATACAGCCCAAAGTTTGAAAAAATTAAACATAATAACCAGACTATATATAAACTTTCAGACAAATGTAAAAATTATATTGAAAATTCTGTAAAAAAGATAAATAATAAAAAAATTGCAGAAAGTTTTGAAAAATATTTAGTAAATTATTTTCAGCATAACAATTTTGAAAGCTGGATTGTAAAATAAAAAGGATAAGTTATGATATTAGAAATAAAAACATTTCCAAGTGAGGTATTAAGAAAAAAAGCAGAAGAAGTAACAGAGTTTAATGAAGAACTTCATACTCTGCTTGATAATATGCTTGAAACAATGTATGAAGCAAAAGGTATAGGACTTGCAGCACCACAGGTTGGTGTATCTAAGCGTTTTTTTGTACTTGATGATTTAACAGGCCCAGATAATAAAAACCCTATGGAAATTATTAACCCTGTGTTTTTAGAAAAAGAAGGTGAAATATTAGAAGAAGAGGGCTGCCTTTCTATTCCCGGAGAATATGCTTATGTTAAAAGATATATGAAAGTTCAAGTTAAATATCAGGATAGATTTGGCAACGAAAAAATAGTAGAAGCAACTGACAGACTTTCAAGAATATTACAGCATGAATCAGACCATCTTGACGGCACACTTTTTATTGACAGACTGCCTAATACTAAAAGAGAAACTATAAAAAAACATGTTAAAAAACGCATAAACCAAGGTGATTATCAAGTAAATCCGTAATCTATATTTTGCTTAATTTATTTGTTATATTATAATACACAAATATCAATATAAAGGCTTTTATTTATATTTACTCTGTTTATTTAAATTATTTATACTGCACAATTTGAATTGCAGACTTTTTAATCTTATGTATATAAATATAATCAAAAAAATTCATTATTTCATATATAAAGAAAATGGAAATGTGTTGATAAAATATTTACTTAATACATTTATTATACAGTTTATATATGAAAATACCCTGCCTTATTTAATTGATGCACACCCCATTTGTTGGATAAATAAATGGGGTGTTTTTATGTCACATAGAAGAAAGTATTCATATGAATTATGCGGAGAAATATTGCGATATACCTTGAAGAACAAAGAAATCCATCATCATTATCTAATAAATATATAATAATGGTAACTGTTTATATAATTCTATAATGGAAAGTTTCTTTGGAACTTTAAAGAATGAATTTTTTTATGACCATAAGCTTAAATTAATTGATGAATTTAAAAAAATATATAAGGTAGGGGGTGAGATAAGCATGTTGCAGGATTATGCAACTGCTATGCAATTTTTAAAAACTTAAAACGATTTTAATTTTTTTGGCAGGTATATTTTTAGTATTTATTATGCACTTATCATACACTAACTATACGAAAATTTTAAAAGGTGGCATTCACTACACAACACTAACTTTCATCTAAATACTCATAAAGAGACAGTTAACGAGCATATGTCATAGGCAAATAGCTCTTACTTGATTAAAACTGAGATTATAATCTTGACATAATTAAATTTGATTAAAAATTATATCTCCACTATATAAATGTATAAATTATTATAATAGAATCAAAACTACCCAAACGAGTAGTTTGCTCTTTGGCTGTAAGCCGCTATCACCTGCAGCTTCTATTGGTGCTGACTTGTTCAAGTCACATCGCAGCTAATACTATGTTTAACTAACAGTGATATTATTTTATCAGCTGCCCTTTAAAAAGGTTATCATATTCTTTTACTCCTAATTTATCATGTAAGATATCTTCTTTTTCTTGGTCTTGTATATACTTTCTTATTGTTGCTTCATTTAAGCCAACTGTACTTGCATAATATCCTGTTGACCAAAAATGGACGGTTACCAAATTGATATTTTAAACTGGCATGTCGTTCAAATATCATTAACGACTCTTACCTTTTAAATATCTCATTATATTTGATACACTATACTTCGGTGGAATTGATAACAGTAAATGGACATGGTCGGGCATTAAATAAACTTCTAATATTTCTATGCCTCTATAATAACATAAACTTTTTATAATATCTCTTATGCTTTACCTATATTTATTATAAATTATTTTTCTTCTATACTTATTGGTACATAATGTGGGTATAAAGATTATATGATACCTGCATAACCATTTACTATGCGATAAACTATGCGAAATAAAATCTCCTTGTAACTATAGTTTGATGTGACTTGAACAATTCATCTTACTATGTAGGAGATTTTTTCTATAAGATTTTGTCATCTACTGGCATAGCCAGTAGTTTTTTGTTTCGCTATGCTCAACTCTTTAAAGAGTTAATAAAAGGTTTGAGTCCTATAAAATACAGAACTCAAACCATATAAAATTAAAGTTATCCAAAAATCTGGGTGCGACTCAAATAAAGCATGCCTTTTTAATATTTATTTTATATGCTTATTATTCTTCATTTTTATCTGATTAAAGTGGTGGCATATTAAGTTTTCTTTTCATAAAAGATACTGCAATTAATAAAATATGAAGTGCAGCCATTACATACAAAAATGCAGGAACAGGAACAGGCTCACCTGATGCATAAGAGTGCATACCAGTTAAGTAATAATTTACTCCAAAATATGTCATCATTACAGTATAAAAGCCAAGTGTGCTTAATACACTGAATATATATGGATTATTTAATTTTCTGACAAGCCTTGCATGAAGTATAATTGTATAAGCTACAACAGTAATGAGAGACCATGTTTCTTTTGGGTCCCAGCCCCAGTATCTGCCCCAGCTTTCGTTTGCCCATACACCACCTAAAAATGTGCCAATTGTAAGCAGACCTAAGCCTAAAATCATACTGATTTCATTAATGCAGTGAACATTTATTATACTTTGGTCAATATGTGCTCTTTTTGGACTTCTTAAAATAAAAAGAACCATACTTATAATACCAAGCACAAAGCATAAACCAAAAAAGCTGTAGCTTGCTGTAATTACTGATACATGGATATTCAGCCAGTATGATTTTAATACTGGAACTAATGTACCTATCTGCGGGTCCATAAAGCCAAGATTTGCTACAAATAATGTGATGCCTGCCACAAAGTTAGTAGCAGCTATTGCTAAAAGTGACCTTTGGAAGAATAAAAGACCAGCTAATGCACCTGCCCATGCTATATATATCATAGATTCATAAGCATTACTCCATGGTGCATGTCCTGCAATATACCACCTGCATATTAATGCTGCAGTGTGCAGAACTACCGCTAATATTGTTATGCTTGTAAATATTCTGCCTGCTGTTTTATTGACAGCTTTATTTTTAATAATGGCAGTAATAACGAAGATAAACATTACAATACCAAGTAAAACATAAAGATAAGTTAAGTTTTTAAATGGATTATATTTATTCATCATTATTTCTACACTTATACGGCTTTCTGCTGGTATAAGATGTGCACCATTTATTCTTTGAAATTCACTGATTAAACCCAAATATTTATCTGCATCCTGCCAGTTATTTTCTTTTAAGCCCTTATCAACGCTTTCAAAATACTTCTGTAATAAATCCTGTATTTTTAATGTATTTTCTTTATCAAAAGAAGCCATTGCAATGCCCGGTGATAAAAAGCCTGTAGTTTTACCCGTAATATCAGGAAATACTAAAAACATCTGTGCAGTATACATATAGTAAGCTAAACCCATTTTCTCATCAAACTTGATTAAATCTTTCTGAAATTTTGTTCTATGTGCTGGGTTTGACTGATATGCTGTATTAATATATTCTTTTAATTTATATTCGCCATTTTCATCATAAGCATCTGCAAATGAAACATATTTTTCATTTTTTGGAGTTCCAAGCTTTTCTCTTAATTCTTCAGAGCTTGTTGAAAACATTTTAATATGCTGAAAATAATCATAATACATCATCATACCTAAAAATATTTCAACATGATTCATCCCTTTAAGGCTATCTTTTCTAATTAATTTGTGAACCATATCCATAGCAAGAGTATCAAGAGGCTTTATTCTACCCTGCATATCCTGAACAAGCAGTCTTCCTGCTTTTTCTGAGTGAGCCTGCATATTTTCAGAAATATTTTTAATTAGTCCATCAATATCTTCCTGTGACGGCACATGAGTTGTGTGTTCATCAGCTGCTGTATTATCGCTCTGACCCATATCAGAGGCATAGGCAACTTCTATCCAGTTATCTTTTTCAGCAAAGTTATCTGCAGCATAAAGGTTAGATGCTGATAGTAATAAAAATGATGAAAATGCTATAAAATAAACATACAATTTCTGTTTTTTAAGATAATGACTTAATCTCCACACTCTGCTTCCTTTGCCAAAGAAACTAAGTATAAAACCAACAGTTAATAAAAAATAGCCAATATATGTTGGGATTTTACCAGGGTCTTTATTTACACTAAAAATTGTACCCATTTCATCTGGGTCATAAGATGACTGAAAAAATCTATATCCTTTATAATCTAATACATTATTCATAAATATCTCATATCCAAAGCTGGAATTATCATCATAATCTGTAACTAATATTTTTGATTTATAAGAAGAGGGACTTTTTGAGCCAGGATATCTTGTTAATATAAAATCTTCTAAATACATTTCAAAAGGCACAGGTATTTCTGCCGGGCCCCATACTAGCTGAAAATACATTCCACCTAATTCAAATGTTTCACCAATATTTGCATCAAGATAGCTTTGTGGTAAATTCATTGTTTTAGTGTCACCATTATATGATGCTGTTATATTAATATGCGGCGGATTATTTTTATCACCTGAAGTATATGAGTTATATTTTACTTCCAGCACAGAATCATTTAAAGGTATTTTTTCATGGAATTTTGTTTGAGTTACACTATTATAACGAACAGGAATATTTGTATAATAAATATTATCTTCAATGGCTACTCTTATATTTAAATATTCTTCATCAGTAATGATTACATTAGATGAATGCTGCTCTCTAATATGTACAACACCTTCAAAACCAAAAAATCTTGTTAATGCAGCACCCAGCAGAATAACTATAAAAGATATATGCAGTATTATACTGTAATACTTTTTTGACTTCCAGACTTTTCTGTATACAAAAACTGCAATAAGATTTAGCAGCAAAAGAATATGCACAATATTAAATAATGTTGTGCGATAAATCATATCTTGTGCTGCCTGTATGCCATATGCTGCATCAGCTTCAATAAATGTTGCTGCTGCACATAATATAGCATAAACTGCTAATAACACGATAGTTGTGTATATTGAGCAAAACATTTTAACAAACTTCATAAAACACTGACTCCTAATTATCTATATTTTATTAACATAAAAACTTTGCTTTATGTTATATATTTTTTGCTTTATAATATTCTTTCAACTTTTCTGATATTATATTTTTATCCAAAGAGTAAAGGCTTTTATCTAAAAAGAACTCCATTATTCCAAGCATTCTGTTTTGCATAATATAACCTGGATATATCAGCAGTATTTTATCACCATACATTATAACTGTAGTGGGTGTGCCTAAAATCATAAATTTTTCTTTTATTTCTGCTAAATTATAAGTTTTGCCATTAATATTCCAGCTTTTTTTTCTGCTGATATTTATATAATAAGGCAGATAGTTTTCTTTTATAAAATTGCTGAGACTGCCTTTTTCGGTTAATGATTTTTTCATAGCAGCACATGCACTGCACCCATCTGCACCAAAAATAAGAACACTTAATACATCCTCCCCTTTATTATTTTTTGTATATATATTATCATCACTTATAAACATATCAATATATTCTTTTATATTATTCTGCTGCATTTCTTTATCAACAGGTATAATGATATTTTTCTTTTCCTGCTTGCTGCATGCAGCAAAAATAACAAGTGTCAAAATAATCAGGATTTTTTTCATTTAATACCCATTACTTTTTTAATTGAAGCAGCAATATTATCAACTGTTAAGTTTGTTATTCTATCTATGAGTTTTCCATCTTTATTAAAAAAGAAAAGGGCAGAGCTGTGTGCAACAGAATAATCAACAGCTGAGCCTTCCATTGGAAATATTTCATATTTTATATTATATTCTTTTGCAATTTTTTTAAGGTATTCTTCTTCAAAGCGGATACCCATACCGTTTGGATAAAACCACAAAGCATATTCATCTAGTGCTTCTGGTGTATCTCTTGCAGGGTCTAATGTAACATATAACAAAAGTAAATCTTTTGCAGTGATATTATATTCTTTCAAACTTTCAACAGCTTTTGAAAGAGTTTCAAGAGTAACAGGACATACATCAGGGCAGTATGTATATCCAAAATATATTACAACATTATGTCCCTTTAAATCCCTTAGAGAAATCTCACCTTGGGTGCTTTGCCCTGTAAATTCATACTTATTCTGCTCATTATAATATACTATTGCTCCAAAAACTACAGCTGCAGCAAATAAAGATATAAATGAGATAACCATTGTTTTTATAATTTTCTGTTTTTTCATATTCTTTCCAGTATATTATCTTGGCACATCAAAATCAATATATAAACCTGCAGGCTCGTTGCCATCATAAACAGCAATCCTGTATCTCATTACATCCTCCACAAGACATGCACTTAAAGCCACCTTTGTAATATATATATTATCTTTCTCTTCTAATGAAGCAATAATTGTTCCCATATCCATATTTAATCCAAATATGCGAATTTTTGCATCATAAAAATCATAGTCAAGACCTGAAAGACTTATTGTTGTTTCTGCCATAATCTCAACAGGACGCGGTGCCATATCAAAAGTTACAGTCTGCCCGTTAAACTCTTTTGTGCATTTTTTCTTCATTAAGTCACACTCTAAAGGTACTAAATCATATTCTCTTGAAACATCTGTTCTGTCCTCTTTAGAAAATTGAATATAAATAAAAGCTGCTGCTGCACCCACAACAATACTTATAATTACAGGTATTATAAATGTTTTCATGGTTTCACTACTTTTATATTATCAACATAAACTGTTTCATTGTTAGAAAAAATCAGCTTAATATTAACTGTATCACCAGCTTTTAAAGGTTTTTCTAAGTCAATAAGCATAATATGGTCGCCACCCCTTTTTAATACAGCTCTAGATTTTGGGGCTATTCTTATTTCTTTTATCTGCACCATTTTTTTCATACCTTGTTCTTCTATATGTGTGTGAAGCTCTGTCACTCTGCTGGCATTATTTTCTGCACCGATAAGCACAATTTCTTTGTCTGATAAGTTTTTAATTTCCATAAATGCTCCACCATTTTTTGCCTTTGGTGGTGCAGCATAAATTATAGCATTTGTTACTTCAATACTGCCGCAAATCCCCGCCTGAAATAAATATACACTGATAATAATAGTAAACAATATAATTTTTTTCATAAATAACTCCATAATTTTATTTATAAAAATATCGCCAAGATAATTATACCTTGGCGATATATATGTTTAATTTTAATTAACTTAGAGCTTATGCTATATCATTAGTATTAAAGCTAATAATATAAGCACTAACAATACTAATCCTAATGCCATTAATGAGAAACCAATAAATTTAGCAATAAATGTGCGAAGACCAGATTTTTCATCTTCTACCATATCATTAAGTCTGCCTTCAGCTTTAAGCCTTTCAACCCATCTAGCTCTTTCATGGTGAGCTTCTTCAACTGGAACATTACCAAGGAAGATAACCATATCCATAGGGAATTTATCCAGCCTGAAATGAGAGTTAAAAAAGTGTATGGAGAATATAAATGCCATCGCAAGTAAACCCTCATAAGTGTGGAATATAATTGCCACATTTACAGCTGAGCCTGGCAGTATTGCTGCTGACTGCACAGGAAAAAGCAGAATTAAACCTGTAATACCAAATACAAATGTTCCCCAGATTTCTGCTAAATAGTCAAATTTTTCCCAGTAAGCCCATCTGTCAAATACAGGCCTTGGACCTTTTCCTAAAAACCATTTAAAGTTAGCTTTGATATCTCTAAAATCCTGTGCATTTGGTATAAGAGAATCTGGTCCAAAAACTGCCTTTATAAACAGTTTTCCAGAAAGTCTTCCTGTTTCTTTATCTCTTATAGCATCCCGTTTTGCCCACAGGTTTGTTACTACATCAATTATATGCGTTGCAAAAAGCAGACCTAAAAGTAATGCAAACCAGTGATGTATCACTGTTGAATTAATAGGGCCGCCTATAAAATCTGCAACTGCATGTGCCCATGGTGCATCATAGAATTTCTGCGGCATACCAGAAAGTGATAAGCCCATAAATGATATTGCAAGGCCTAAGTGCTGTATTCTATGCAGCAGTGAAAATCTTTTTAAGCCTTTCTTATCATTTTTGACTGCAGCCATTGCTATTTTCCATGCTTCTGGGTTTGCTCGTTTAACTAAAAATAAACGAACAGCCCATAAAATTGTATGTATTCCAAAGAAAATAAATACAACGATAACTAATGTCATCATACCTATATTTACCCAGTATAATACAGGGTGATTTTCTCTGTCATTATGGTCTGCATGGGCAATATACTGAACAAAGCTTTTTGTTGAACCTTCGTGACATTTTCCACATGTTTCTACTCTGTTGCTAAGGGATAATGTAGAGCGAAAATCATCACTTTTAAATATATTATGACCGCCATGACAATCTGCACAAGATGCAATAGTTGGAGTCTGCCCAACTGTGTTTAATACATTCATTTTACCATGAAAGTCGGCTTCGTATGTTACGCCTTTACCTTCATGGCATTGTGCACAGCTTTCTGAGCTGACTTTTTTAGGTGATTCTACACCTTTTAATGTTCCTGTATGTGTTTTATGACAGTCTACACATAAAGGCTGTGCTTTTTTACCCGGCTCCGGTGTATTGTAAAAAAGCAGAGTGCCATCAAGCAGTGCCTTATAGTTTACACTATGCACACTGCCTTCAAATGCACTGCCTAAATCATCGTGACATTTTACACAGTTTCTGTTTATCTGCATTTTATCTGCAGCATTATCTAGTTTGATACTGCTTCTGTCTATTTCTTTATTATATGTTCCATGACAGTTACGGCATGCAGGAAGTTCACCAAATACAATATCTTTATGTATACCATCTGTAAATTCTAAAAGGTTTTGAGCTGTATGCCAGTTTTTTATGCGTTCTTTAACAACAGGTCTGCCTGAAGTTATCCATCCTTCAATACCGTCTATCATTACATATGAATTTTTATAACCTGCCTGCACTGCCTGCGATGCTGCTTCACCCGGCTCATAAGACAACCTGTTTAAACCATAGAATATTAATGTAGTATTATTATCTTTTGGCAAAGTCTGCAGCCAGTTTTTATCAATTACAAAAACAGCTCCGTTGATATAGCCTATACTTTTACGCATTTCTTGAAAATTTACATCAACAAATACTGCTTTCTTACCTTTTAATTGCTGTTCCGCATCTGCAAGTCCTATTTGGTTTATACCTTCTACATGGGCATATCCACCCATATCAGCTTCAGCATAAGTTGTTATAGACAGGCACATTGCTATTAACAGGTAAAAAATTATCCTAATCTTCTTCATAACAATCTCTCATTATCTAGTTAAGGTGCTTGAATTTATTTCATCTTCAAGCACCATAATCTTATACACTATCTTTAAAGTAACTATTAATTAGCTTTAAGGATATTTTGAGCCTGTTGAATATAAACTAATGCTTCGCTAACTATTTTGTTAGAATAAGCTGGTCCATGAACCCCCCAGGAGCCGTCTTTTTCAAGTTTGCTTACAATTTCCTGAGCCTGTTTAGTAAGCAGTATAATTTCTGCTTTTTTCTCAACTGGTAATAATGTGTTATCAGCTAAACCTCTATCAATTGCTTTAATGCCTGCTTTGATTTTGTCATAGCCATCTTTTACAGGCTGCTGCCATTTCATTACATCATTATATACCTGCTCTTGATTATAGTATTTAAGTTTATCAGGCAGTGTAGTTTGAACTGGGCTGTGACATCCGCTTGCACCAGGTCCAACGAGGTTTACATCACTAAAACTTGTTCTACCGCATGCCCACATTAAATCTACAAAGAAGTGACCTTTTTCATCTCTTGCAATAGTCCAGCCTTTAACATTTGATTTTCTTGGCTCTCCCTCAGGTGGGTTTAATGTTTTAGCTGTTTTATCTACTTTTATATTCCAAATGTGTGATGCACGAACATTATCAGCAAGTGCATGGTCTGGGAACTGAACAGCACCAAAGTTTTCACAGCTCATCATATTAGGCATATGACATGCTGTGCATCTATCTTCTGCATGTATTCCACCCGGTTTAAAGAATTCTTTTTGTGTTTCGTGACAGTCTGCACATTCTTTTTTAAGACCAGTTAAAGTATATTCATCTTTCCAGTCATTTTTAGTAACCATGTGTGGGTCATGACATGTATTACATCTCATACCTTTGTCATAGTGAGCAGAATTGTAAAGCTGAGCACCTTCTGTTCCACATGATGGGCAGGAAGATTTAAAGTAGCTGTTAAATACTTTAGTTGGATTAGCTTTGGCATCTGCCTCATTATAAGAAAAACGCTGGTGACATCTTTCACAGTTTGAAGGCATACCTGCACCTCTTGCTCCATATAAGTGGGCACCTGCACCGTGACATTCTTCGCATGAGATACCTTTACTTATAGTATGTTTGCGTAATTCTTCTCTATTACCAAGTGCATTGTAAAATTCATCAATGCTTTTGAAATCAAATTTATAAGTATGGCAAACTTCACAGTATGCAGAACCCGGCTGAAAGTTAAATAGTTTTTTATTTTTCGCAGAATAAGAGTTTGTCCCCCATACATCAGAGCCGCTGTCTCCAAAATCTTTCATTTCAGTAGGAAATTCTGGAATAAAAGCATTAATTTTTTTAGCCATTTCTGGTGTGAGATGTTCTGACCAAAGTCTTGAAAACTGGTTACCACCTGCAACTATTTTACTTTTATTATCCCCTAGTCTGCCGCCTTCTACATGGTATGTTCCCCTGACAACCCATTTATCAAGAAAGCCGTATTTAGTTCTAGGTGTACCAAGAACGAATAATACATCTTCTGGATATATACCCATTGGAAGAATAGATGATTCTGTGCCATACATTTTTCTTTTTGGGTCACCGTCCACTTCATCAAGTTCTTCTGGAAATCTTACAACTTTTGCATGTCTTGACCTTTTCCACTGTTCATACTGGGCAGGGTGACATTCTGCACATTTTTCTGGTCCTACAAATTTGTTAGGGTAGTCTAATGTTGTTTCATATCCAAGTCTGTAAGTAACTGCTGTATATTCAACATTATTTCTTTTTGCAACAGCAGGACCGCCGTTAATTCTGGAAAATTCTTCCAGCCTGTCGCTTAAGTTAACAGTACCTACTAAGCGCCCTTCTTTTTCATATTGAAAAATAGGGTGTTTTTTCTTTAATACATCAAACAGTGTTTTTTCCTGTTCAATATATTCACCTAATGTTCTAGGTTTTTGAAAATCCTGTTCCTGTGCTTTTGCTGGAATAGTCAGAAAACAGAATAACAGACACATAACTAATGCAATAAGAGTATGAATCTTTGTGTCTAATAGATTTGCAATGAACTCCTTATTCATGTAAACCTCCCCTGTTTTTTAGAATAATGGCAAAAATAAGAATTGTTTCACGATTAATATAATTATCATTAAATCTATATCATAGTTTTAGTATATAGATTAAAATGTTAAGTTGTCAATTAATTTGTTTTTATATTATTTAAAACAGACTATACACAATAATTACATATTTAAGATTTTAATATTATTATACATATATACATAAAAATATTAGGCAAAATAAATATAATTAGTTTATATTTAGTTTATAAATTGATTTTTGATTAGTTATTGTCTAGGTATTAGCATATAACATAGTGTTAGACAAAAGGGCTAATGATTTGTTTTTTTCTTTCTATTTCTCTTATTAAAGCATTTTTTGAATTCAAATCAAGTGTATTGTTTATCTTTCTATACAATTTCTCTAAAATTTCATACCTGATATATTCTATATGGCAGATTCCCGCACTTAAGCTGTTTTCTTCAACAGCTCGTTTTATAATAAGTTTTTTTTCTAAGTATCCTATCTTATATTTTAAGGCAAACCTTAAAGATATTTCATAATCTTCACATACTTTTAAATCTTCATTAAAATATCCTGACTTATCAAATACTGATTTATGGACTATCAATGAAGATGGGCTTATCCTGCATTTATCAAGTATTTTATCAAAAATATATCCGCCATACCGTTTGTTGCTTTTTCCCTGATTTACCCAACTGTCTTTTCTATACCAAAATTCATCAGTATGACTTATCAGCAAATTATTTTCATCCATATAGTTTATCTGACATTCAAGTTTTTTAGGAAGAAACAAGTCATCTGAATCTAAAAATGCAATATATTCACCACATGCTGCCTTTATGCCAGTATTCCTTGCAAAACTGACACCTTCATTTTTATTTAATTTTATTAAGCGGATATGATGCATATAGTTTTTAAGATATGATGCTGTATCAAAAGATGAGCCGTCATCAATAACAATTATCTCTGACGGCTTAATTGACTGTATTAATACACTTTCTACTGCATCTCTAATTGAAAAAGTCCTGTTATATACAGGAATAATAACAGATACAGTATTCATAGCTTTTTATATTTTATGAACTCTGTTGACTAAGTTTGAAAAAACTAAGATTGTATTTGTATTTGCAACTCCCGGAAGCTCTCTTAATTTTCTAATAATACCTGCTAATGTATTAGTATTTTTGGTAATTACTTTTAAAAGAAGTGTAAAATCACCAGTTACATGGTAGCATTCTACTATATCTTCATCAACATTTCTAAAAATATTCTCAAAATCATCAATATACACAGGGTTATCCATAACTACACCAACAAAAGCAACCATATCAAAACCCATTTTGCGATAGTCTACTCTTGCTGTATAGTCATAAATTATACCGTCACTTTCCATTTTCTTTATTCTGTCAATAACGGAAGGGGGTTTCATACCAACTTCTTTGGCAATATCAGTATATGATATTCTGCCGTTTTCTATAAGCATATTTAATATTTGTACATCTATAGAATCAAGAGTCATATTTCACCTCACTTTTCAAATGATTTATATATATATAAACCAAATTATTTTATATTTCAAGTAAATAGTTAATTTTTTTTGTAAAATCTTATGTTTTTCCATAAAAAATAATCTTGTATACAATTTTTTTTCACTTTTGTATTCTTTCAGACTTTATATATAAAAATTGTGGGGTATACAATTATAATTCTTGATTTTAATTAAGAAAAATATTATCAATATAATTTGCG
>CAJUJZ010000013.1 GCA_910586745.1 uncultured Mucispirillum sp.
AGCGATAAATTTAGATAAATATTATGTGACTTTTATGATAAGCTACACAAAATCTAAAAATATATTTAGAATGCAGAATTGTGAAAAAATAATTAATTTATTTATTTTTTTTATTTTTATTTGCATATATGCTGCGTCATACTGCTTATGCTAAAGAATATGGATATTAGTAAATGCAATTTTACTGTTACAGATATAGAAGTTTTTAATATTAGATAATGGCACAATATATAAATATAAAAATACAAACGGTCTATTATGTGCTAAAAATAAAGACTTTATATTAAATATTCCTGTCAAAAATTGTTTGCACACGGATTAGTGTAGTTTTTTGTATAGATGGCAGGGTAATATATGAAAGCCTGTATAAAAAAGGTCAACATATAAGTGATATAAAGGTGTTTTATAAAATAGTCAGTTATCATATTTGTTCCCACATAAAGATGGTAATATTACAGTGAAAATACCTTATAAAAAAGGAAAAGAATATGATGTGAAAATTGGCTGTTTTGGAGATGGAACTGTAGAAAGAGAATTTGTTCATAAAAATGGAAGGCTAAACGGTTTATATAAAGAATATTATGAAAGTGGTGTTCTTGCTTATTGTAGCAACTATGTTGATGATAAAATTGATGGCATTGCTGTGTCATATGATTATAATAGTAATAAAAAAAGAAGAAAAGAACTATGTAAAATGTGAGCTTTATAGTTTTATTACAAATATTACTCTCAAGGCAGACTTATATCTAAACGAAATGTGTTGAATGGATAGTTTATTTATGTTGTTATTTCTTATGAATATTTTGATGATAATTCCATTAAAGAAATAATATATTCATATCAAAATAATAAAAACTATATAAAGTAGATATTACATAATGAAAGGGTAAAATTTTTGCACAAATAAACTGGGCAGATGGAAAACGAATGAACTATTCTTATACGAATTAATCTTTTATAAAAGTGGCAGTATAGGATATTCTGTACTACTATTATTAAGCAGTTAGTGATATAAGCGAGCCAATATTATAAGATGAGGCAGTTATGTTTTGGTTATTTTTCTGCCTCACTAATGTGATATTGCTTTCTCTTGTATTTTGAACTGGTGCTTGAGTTATTGCAGCTGAATCAGATGTATTGCTGGTATTATTGTCTGCTTTATCAGAATTTTCTTTTGAAGAAACATTTGTATTTACAGCAATTTTGCTGTTGTCAGTTTTTACTGCAGTTTCAGTGTTTTCTGTATTATTTTCACTTTTATTTACACTGCCATCTGTATTTTCACTTTCTGTTTCAGTATTCATTTCAGCATTTTTCTGGCTTGTTAATTCTTTTCTTGCTTCGCTCATCATCTGCCTTGCAGCAGAAGCTACTTTCTGGTCCTGACCTGATGGTTCAGCAGGGGCAAGAGCAGCTTTAATAACTACCTGAGCTTTTGCAATAGTTGCTTCTGGGTCACCTTCAACAGGGGCTGTGTCAATATTAACACTGCCGCCAACTGCATACTGTTTCCCGTCTGGGCCAGTTTGATAATCATAGCTGGCACCACCCAAAACATAAGAGCCGCCTGCTGCAATATGTGCTTGTTCATGAGTTTTCACTTCTCTATCTCTTGATTTAAGCTCATCTATTTGTTTTTGTTCTTCTTCTGTAAACTGTTTATCAGAATTACTGCTGCTGTTTTTTTCAGGTCTTGAAGCAAGTATTTCTTCACCAGTTAAATATGATGATGAATTTTTGCTGTTATTAGAATTATTACTTGAAGTGTTTTCGTTATTTTCTTTATAAGTACTTGATACTGCTTTAGTTTGAACAGGTTTCGCATCTACTGCTTTAACATTTTCTTGAGTCTGAGAATTAGATGTATTATTAGTGTTTGATGTTTCATACTGATATGAAGTAACTGGAACATAACTGTAAAAAGAATTTGTTAAAGCAGAAACGCTCATAATTTCCTCACAAGTAATGGAAGAAACCAGGCGTGCTGCCTTAATATCAACCTATTATATAATTTACTGTATATAATATAAACTATATTTGATTATTTTGCAAGTAGAAATAATTATAAATTAATTTTAAAAAACAGTCTGCTTTTTTTAGATAAAAGAAGATTTATACTGCTAAACAGATTTTTATAAAATTTTCTCATATTGCTTAAAAATTAATCAAATATATATGGAACAAATGTTGTATTTTATTTGCTATATCAAGAAAAATACAAAAAAATAAAATTTTTTTTTATTTTATTTTCTAAACTGCAGTATGTGTTGATGTTATATTCATATCTTATTGATAAACCATTATATTTTTATGCAAAGTTATAGTAAAGATATTTTTGTGTAAAATGATATAGATAATATTTTTATGTATTTCATAATTTTTTCATTAAAAAATTATGAAAAATAACCTTTATTATTAATTATTTAATTTTTTTATAAAATAATAATATAAGAATATATGTTTAAATTACTTGACTAATTCTAAAAATTTTATTACAAATGGGAAATGGTGGCATAAAATGTATTAAAATGTCATAATATGTATAAAGAGGATTAAGTGGGATTTTCAGGTAACTATCTGAACAAGTTTGATGATGCTGGCCGATTAAGCCTTCCTGCAAAAATGCGTGAAGAACTTCGTGCAAGCTTTGGTAATGATACGCTGATGGCTTATACTTTTGGCGGGATAGTGAGAGTGTACCCAAAATCCGTTTATGATATGAATATGAAAAATATGCATGAAGCAGCTAAAAAAGATGTTAATACATATAAAATATTTAGAAAAATAAGTTCATCAGCTTTTGCTGTAGAAATAAACAGCTCAGGCAGAATGAATATACCTGCACAAATAAGACAGAGTGCTGATTTAAAAGAAGAGTGTTATGTTATCGGAGCTTATGATGTTATAGAGCTTTGGAACAAAGAAAAATGGGAAAAAGAAAGTGCTACTTGTGATTTAGACTTAGAAAATAATACTGATGTTTTAGCAGGTTTTATGCATATGATTGTTTCGGAGTAATATAAGTGCATATCTCCGTTTTATATTATGAATTAATTGATAATTTAAATATTTCTGATGACGGTATATATGTTGACTGCACTGGCGGTGGTGGAGGCCATGCCAGTCTGCTGCTTGAAAGACTTGGTAAAAATGGCAGGCTTATTACTCTTGACAGGGATATAGAGGCTGTCGCAAGGCTTCAGGATAAGTTTGCAGAAGATAAAAGAGTAGAAGTAGTGCACAGCAATTTTGCAGATATTGATACTGCTCTTTTAAGCAGAAGTATTGGAAAAGTAGATGGGATATATACAGACTTTGGTGTATCATCTTTTCAGCTGCAGGAGGCTGAGCGTGGTTTTTCTTTTAGGAAAGACGGTCCTTTGGATATGCGTATGGATACTACATGTGGAGAGCCTGTAAGCGAAATAATCAATTCTTATTCCGAAAGCAACCTTTCTACTATAATTTTTAAATATGGAGAGGAAAGATTTTCTCGCCAGATAGCTTCTGCAGTTGTGAAAAGGCGTGCAGTAAAGCCATTTACAACCACATTAGATTTTGCAGAAGTTATTAAGGGTGCGATACCTAAAAAATTCCATAAAAAAGGTATAAACCCTGCAACAAAAACTTTTCAGGCTTTCCGTATTTTTGTAAATAGAGAGCTTGATGCAGTAGAAACATTAATGAGTAAAATATCTTCTTTACTTAAGCCTAATGGACGGTTTGCTGCTATTTCATTCCATTCATTAGAGGATAGAATAGTAAAAGAATGGCTGCATCACTATGCAGCACCATGTACATGTCCAGACAGTTTTCCTGTATGTGTATGCGGTAAAGAACCAGAAATGAAAGTAATAACTAAAAAGCCTATTGTACCAAGTGAAAAAGAGGTTACTCAGAATCCTCTTTCCCGCAGTGCAAAATTAAGGGTGGCGGAGCGAATATAATGAGAGTAATAAGTCAAGAGAGAGTAGCAGGTATAGGCATATCGCTGGCACCTGTTATGGTTATCAGCACATTAATTTTTGTTTTTTGTATGGCAATACTTATGATATTTCGTCAGCACTGCATAAGCGAAGGTTATAAAATATCAGAGCTTGCATTTGAACTTGACAGAAAAGCTTTACAGTATGAAGCTGTATCTCAAAAATATTCTGATGCATTAAGATGGGAAGTGCTTTTTAATAAAGCAGAAGAAATGGGCTTTATTTTTCCAGTAGGTGGTAAAGTATATTATGTTCAAAAGTAGCACAATATTTAAGCTTTTCAGCATATTTTCATTTGTTATTTTTGGTATAGTGTTTCTCAAGCTTTTTTATCTGCAGATAATACAGGGCGATAAATATGAGAAAATGGTGGAAGTGCAGAGTGACCCAAGGCTATCTGTATTTACAGACAGAGGATATATTTATGACAAAGAGGGCAGGCTTTTAGCAAGGAATAAAAGTGCAGGCTCTCTTTATGCATATAGACGGAATATTCCAAATAAATATGATTTTTTTAAAGCATTAGAAGAAAACGGCATAAAAATAAGCCAGAAAACTAAAAAAGCTTTAAAAGAAACAGATTCATTTACTTGGATATCAAGGCAGATTGATTTAGAAAAAGCAGAAAAGCTTTCTGAAAAAATTCCAGGTCTTGAATATTTTGTTGAAGATGCAAGATTTTATCCGCAAGGCTCATTAATGGCAAATATTGTGGGTTTTACTGGTTCTGATAATATAGGCAGAAGTGGCATTGAATACTTTTTAAACAGCAAGTTAGAAGGTAAAAAAGTAAATGTTACAAGTATAAAAGATTCTAGAAGAAAAGTTATTCTTTTTGAAGATAAAGGTGAGCTTGCTCGTCCTGATGCTCAGGTATACTTAACTTTATCATCAAGAATACAAGCTGGAGCTGAACATATATTAAGAGAAGGTGCAAAAACTTTTGGAGCAAAAAACGGTTCTGTTGTAGCAATGGATATAAAAACTGGGGAAATACTTCTTGCAGCTAATGTAAACAGCTTTAACCCGCATGAATACTGGAAATATCCAAGTGCATACTGGAGTAATCATGGTTTTAACTATGTTTTTGAACCAGGCTCTATTTTTAAAACTGTAGCATTCAGTTATCTGCATAATAATGATAAGCTTGATAGAAATAGACTGATAGATACCAGTAAAAAAATAACTATAGGAAAATATACTTATTCTGATACAAAATATTACGGCACATTAACTGTAGATGAAGTTTTTACTCACTCAAGTAATATTGGTATGACTCAGCTTATTAGAAATGAAAATAATAATAAGCAGGGTTTTTATGATTTTTTAATAAACTCAGGTTTTGGTGATAAAACAGGAATATATGGAGCAAGTGAGGAGGCAGGTATTGTAAAGCCAGTTTCAGCCTGGTCTAAAACAAGCCTTACTTCTATGGCTATAGGTTATGAAGTGCTTGTAACCCCATTACAGGTTGTTCGTTTCTATGGTGCTCTTGCAAATAACGGTATAATGGTAAACCCTAAAATTATTTCTAAAATAGTTAAGGGGAATGAAATAGCAATACCAGAGCATGTGGAGACACAAGTTTTATCAAAAGAAACAGCAAGCTATATGCTTGATTTAATGCAGAAAACTGTTGAAGATGGCACAGGTAAGAAAGCAAAAACTCAGCTTACAAGGATAGCCGGTAAAACAGGAACTGCAAGAGTATATGATAATAAGGCTGGTGCATATTCTACTCTAAACTATTCTGCAAGTTTTGCAGGAGTTTTCCCAGCGGAAAACCCAAAAGTAGCTATGATAGTAGTATATGAATCTCCTAGAAGCTCAATATACGGTGGTTCAACTGCTGCAAATGTTTTTAGACAGATTGCAGAATTTATATCTACTGAAAAACATTACTTTGAACCAGAAATAGAGGTAGCAGCCTATGAAAATTAAAGAATTAGTAGAAAAATTAAATCCAGTAAAAGTTAATTACTGCGGCAAAGAAAATATAGAAGTTACAAATATTGCTCAAGATTCCAGAAATCCAAAAGGCACAGTATTTTTTGCATATAAAGGGGAAAGTTATGACTCTAATAAAGATGCAGAAAATATATATAAAAATGGTCAGGCAGAATTTATTATCTGCGAAGAAAACTTAGGGGATAATATACCTTGTGCAGTTATAAAAAACGGCAGGCAGTTTTTACCAAAAGCAGTTTCTGCATTTTATAATGAGCCAATGAAAAAATATCACTCTATGGCAGTAACTGGAACAAATGGAAAAACTACTTCAACATATATTATGGAAAGCATTTTCCATGAAGCTGGTATGAAAACATGCAGGATAGGCACAACAGGCATAATGATAGATGATGAGTATGTAGAGATAGATAATACTACACCATCACCAGAGCTTTTATATTCAAGCCTTGCTTGTGGTCTTCAAAAAGGCTGCACAGCATTAACAATGGAAGTATCAAGCCATGCTCTTGCTCAAGGCCGTATAAATGGTGCTTTTTTTGAAACAGCAGTATTTACTAACTTAACAGGCGACCATTTAGATTTTCATAAAAATATGGAAAACTATTTTGAAGCAAAAGCAATGCTTTTTACTGATACTTACAGTAAACACAGAGTTTTAAATATAAGCCATGAATATGGTAAAAAATTAGCAGAAAGAATAAAAGAAAATTTAATTACTTTTAATGCTTTTGGTAATGATGCAGATATTTTTCCAGTAAAATATACATCAACAGTTCATGGAATAGATGCAAAAGTATCGGTATTTGGTAAAATAATAGATATCAATTCTATGCTTATTGGTGAATATAATTTAGAAAATATACTAGGAGTAATAGGTGCTGCTTATTCATTAGGAATAAGTTTAGAAAATGTAGTAAAAGGTATAAAAAAGCTTAAAAATGTGCCAGGCAGGCTTGAAAAATTCAGTAATAAAAATATTACTGCATTTGTTGACTATGCACATACTGATGATGCACTTGTTAATGCTGTTTCATCATTAAGGCAGGCAGCAAAGGGCAGAATAATCACAGTATTTGGTGCAGGAGGCGATAGAGATGCCACAAAACGACCTAGAATGGCTAAAGCATCTACTGAGCTTTCAGATATTACTATTATTACAAGCGATAACCCAAGAACTGAAGACCCGCAGAAAATAATAGATGATATTTTAAAAGGTGTAGCAGCAGGAAGTGAATATTATGTAGAAGCAGACAGAGAAAAAGCTATTGCAAAAGCTGTTTCTATTGCAAAAGAATATGATATTATCCTTATTGCTGGCAAAGGCCATGAAGATTATCAGATTATCGGTAAAACTAAACATCATTTTGATGACAGGCTGGTAGTTCAAAAATATCTTGGAGCATTATAATGAAAATATCAGATATTTTACAGAAACTTACCTGTATAAAAAGTGATATTATAAAAGATGAAGAAGTAAATGGTGCTTTTCTTGATTCAAGACTTGTGCTTCCAGGCTCATTATTTTTTGCCTGTCGCGGAGAAAATGCAGACGGCAATTTATATGCTCAAAAAGCATTAGATGCTGGTGCTGCTGCAGTTATTATGGATAATGAAAGCATATATAATGAAGTTAAAGGCAGTAAATTATTAGTAAAAGATACATTAGATTTTATGCAGAAATTAGGCAAAATAAGATTTGATGAACTGCATAATTCTGATAAAAGAGTGATAGCTGTTACTGGCTCTTTTGGCAAAACTGGTATGAAAGAAATGCTTAAATATGTATTCAGTGAGCAGGAAAGGGTGTATGCAACAGATGGCAATAAAAATAATATGCTTGGTGTTATGCTTACAGGCTGCGGTATAGATGATAATGCAGGTACTGTTATAATAGAGCTTGGCTCAAATAATTTTGGTGAAATTAAAGAATTAACTGAAATAGTCCGCCCAAATATTGCAATAGTTACAAGTGTAGGACATGCTCATATAGGCAGATTTAAAACATTTGAAAGGCTTATTTTTGAAAAAATGTCTATAAGTGACGGCTTAACAAAAGGCGGAGAATTTATTATACCTACAAAACTGACACCATTTGTGCCAAAAGGTGATTTTAAATTCAGAACTTTTGGTGAAAGTGCTTTTTCCGGCATAAGAATTACAGAGCATACTCATCATGGGGAATATATTACATTTAAAACAAACTTAACTAGAAAAGAGTTTAGAATAAATCATCCATATATGCACATTGCAGAAAACTCTCTCTGTGCTGTATATGCAGCTCTTTTATCAAATATTGACGAAGAAAAAATAGCTTGCGGTTTATTAGAATATAAATCAGCAAAAGGTCATGGCAGTTTTGAAAATGCAGGTGATATATTTTTAATAGATGACAGTTATAATGCAGGGTTTGAATCTTTTATAAAAAGCACAGAAAGCCTGCATTTAATGACTAAAACACCAAAATATGCAGTATATGGTGAAATGGGTGAAATAGAAGGATATGAAGAAGAACTTTATAATGAGATTTGCCAGCTTGCTTTTTCTTATCCAGATATTAACTTTTACCTTGCAGGTGAATGCTATGCGAAGGCAAAAGAATTAGAAAACAGAAAAATCTTTTTAACAAAAGATGACTGTATAAAAGCTGTAAAAGAAATAAAAAAAGGTGTAGTTATAGTAAAAGCTTCAAGAGCTAAAAAATTTGAAGATATAGTAAAAGTAATAAAAGAGAAGTAGGAGCACAGAGTATGCTTTATAATTTATTATACCCGCTTTCATCACAGTTTACATTCTTGAATGTATTTCAATACATAACATTTAGAACTATGTTTGCAATATTGACAGCCTTAATCATTACAATGCTTATTGGTGATATTGTAACAGATATGCTTAAAAGGTGGAAACTTGCACAAATAACAAAAGGTTATGAGCCAAAACGCCATAAAGCAAAAGAAGGCACACCAACTATGGGTGGTATAATGATTATTGGTACAACTGTGCTTTCCACATTATTATGGGCAGATATTAATAACCATTATATAATACTGCTTTTAATATTATTTTTCGGTTTTGGAGCAGTAGGGTTTGCAGATGACTATGTTAAAACTATTAAACGAAACCCAGAAGGGCTGCATGGCAAAACAAAACTTGTGTATGAAATTGTTATATCTACAATTGTAGTTTATTTATTAATAATGCTTGATAATTCTGGTAAAGTAACAAGTATAACTTTACCATTTTTTAAGAATTTTATAATAGATATTAAATGGTTTTATCTGCCATTTGCAGTGTTTGTAATAGTAGCCTGCAGTAATGCTGTTAACTTAACTGATGGTTTAGACGGGCTTGTTACAGTGCCTGCAATTACTGCTTTTGCAGTTTACGGCTTATTTGCTTACATTATGAGTAACTATACATTTACAAGCTATTTGTATCTGCCGCACCTTCCACAGACCGGAGAATTAGCAGTATTCTGTGGAGCAATGTTTGGAGCTGGTCTTGGCTTTTTATGGTTTAATACATTCCCTGCAACTATATTTATGGGGGATGTTGGCTCTCTTTCAATAGGAGGCTCATTAGGCTTAATTGCTTGTATGGTAAAACAGGAAATACTGCTTGTTATTGTTGGTGGATTATTTGTTGTAGAAGCATTATCTGTAATATTGCAGGTAGGATATTTTAAAATTACACATGGTAAAAGACTTTTTAGAATGGCACCACTTCACCATCATTTTGAATTAAAAGGCTGGAGTGAGCCAAAAATTATTATAAGATTTTGGATAATTACATTTATACTTGCAATACTTGCAATCAGTACACTTAAATTAAGGTAGGTAAAAGTATGAAAGCTGCAATTATAGGATACGGCAAAAGCGGTGCCGCAGCAGAAAAATTATTAAGATTAAAAGGCTTTGCAAATATTGATATTTTTGATGATAAAGCAGAGCAGTATGCAAATATTGCAGAATATAAAAATGAATATGATTTAACATGTGTTAGTCCAGGTATTGATTTAAATAAATATACAAATATCAGTGGCAATATTACAAGTGAAATAGAGCTTGCCTGTGAAATAATGAATAAGAATGCAAAAATTATTGCAATCACAGGCACAAACGGCAAATCAACAACTACTCACTTAACTGCTCAAATAATTAATAATGCAGGGAAAAAAGCTGTTGCATGCGGAAATATTGGTTATCCTTATGGAATGGCAGTTTTAGAGCAGGGTGCTGATGTATATGTTATTGAGTTATCAAGCTTTCAAATAGAGCTTTTGAAAAATTTTAATGCAGTTTCCGGCTGTATTATAAATGTTACTCAGGACCATTTAGACAGATATGGCACAATGGAAAAATATTATGCTGCAAAACTTATGCTTTTAAATTTTATAGATAAAAATGGATTATTTGTAACAAATACTGATGAAATAATCAAAGCAGAAGTTATAAAACATAATACAGCAGCTAAATATATTGACAATGATTTAGCAGTTTATCCAAAATATTTGGGGAGTATATTAGATTTTGGCAAATTTAGTGCAGATACTTCTAAATTTAAGCTGTTTGGAAAACATAACCTTATTAACTTATCCTATGCCTTAACTATGGCAGATAAAGTATGTGATTTTAAAGGCGATGTTTCTTATTTATTAGAAAATTTAACAAGTATGCCGCACAGAACTGAGCTGACTGCTGAAATTAATGGCATTAAATGGATAAATGACTCAAAAGCAACAAATGTAGATTCTGTATATACTGCACTGCAGAGTATAGAAAAACCATCTGTTTTATTAATAGGCGGCAGAGATAAAAAAAGCGACTATAAACCACTTGTAGATTTAATAAATAAAAAAATAAGCAAAGTATGCTATTTTGGTGAGGCAGCTGATTTAATAAAACGGCAGATTTCGTCATTTTTAAAAGATGTAGAAGAAGAAAGTTATAATAGTTTAAAAGAATGTGTAAAAACACTTGCAAAGAATACAAAATCAGGTACAACTGTATTACTTTCCCCAGCCTGCACAAGTTTTGATGAGTTTAAAAGCTATGAAGACAGGGGTGTAAAATTTAAAGAATATGTGCTTGAATATACTAAATAATGGGATAAGTATATGATAAATATTAAAGATATTAGGTTTCAGATACTTGCTACTTGTGCACTGCTTATTATGATAGGGCTTATTTTTATATATAATACAAGTGCACCGCAGGCAATAAGACTTGAAAGACATGAGCTTTATTTTTTTATTAAGCAGTTTATACATGTGATTATAGGCTTTATAGCGTTAATGACAGCATATAAAATACCTTTAGAGTTTTACAGAAAATTTGTAATGCCAATATTTTTTATTACACTGATTCTTTTAATTGTGGTATTTTTTATGCCTGGGGCAAATGGTGCAAAAAGATGGATATATCTTCCTTTTCTGACATTTCAGCCATCAGAGATTGCAAAATTTACTGTAGTGCTTTATTTAGCCCACTATCTAGATAAGAAAAATGATAAAATGTGGGATTTTATGACTGGATTTCTGCCAGCTACACTGCTTGTTGGTATTTTAGCAGCATTAATTATTGTAGAGCCTGATTTTGGTACAACTACATTAATAGTTGTTGTTGCTTTTACAATGTTTATAGTAGGCGGAGCAAGACTTACTCATATTTTTGGTATAGTAGGTATAGTTATTCCAATATTAGTGGCAGCACTGCTTGCAGGGGAATACAGGAAAGCAAGGCTTTTAAACTTTTTAGACCCATGGCAGGACCAGTATGGTGTAGGCTATCAGTTGATTCAGAGCCTTGCATCAGTTGGCAGTGGCGGTTTATTTGGCAGAGGACTTGGAAACTCTACACAAAAACTTTTTTTTCTGCCAGAAGCACATACTGACTTTATTTATGCAATTATTGCAGAAGAAACAGGCCTTATTGGAGCAAGCATAGTTTTTCTTATAGTAGTATTTTTATTCAGGAAAAACTTACAGGCTGCTTTTATACATGAAGATAAATTTAAAAGACTACTTGTATTTGGTCTTTCATTTTTGATATTTGTACAAAGCTTTGTACATGTATTTGTTGTAATTGGTCTGCTTCCTACAAAAGGCTTAACACTTCCTTTTGTATCATATGGCGGCTCGGCTATTGTTGTTACAATGTTTTTTATAGGTGTAATTTTACGCTCAATAGATGAGGCAGAAGAAAAATGAAAGTAATATTTGCAGGCGGCGGCACTGGCGGGCATTTGTATCCTGCTGTTGCTATTAGTGAACAGTTAAAAAAACATAATATAAATTACTATTTTATGGTATCAGACAGAGGGATAGAAAGAAATATTCTGCGTCCTTTAAACTGTCAGTTTGAAGAACAGAAAGTTTCTGCTTATATGAATCAGTCAGTAACTGGCAAAATAAAAGCTGTATTTAATATGATAAAAGTTACAGGAAGAGCATTAAAAGTAGTGCAGAAAGGTGACAAAGTAATATTAACAGGCGGATTTGCTGCAGCCCCTTCTGCAATAGCAGCTGTTTTAAAAAGCTGCGATTTATATCTGCATGAACAAAACAGTGTAATGGGGCTTGTGAATAGAATATTTGCAAGGTTCAGCAAAAAAGTATTTTTATCATTTGAAAATACTAAAAATGCAAAAGGTAATTTAATAGTCACTGGCAATCCTGTAAGAGAAGTTTTTTATAATACTGCACCTAAAAAAGATTATACTGGCAGACTGCTTATTTTAGGCGGCTCTCAAGGCAGCAGAAAAATAAATAAATTAATTTCATCATCAATTGATGAAATAATGTATGCAGGCTTTAATGTAACACACCAGTGTGGTGCAAAGCTTTATGATGAAACAAAAGATATGTATGGCAGTAAGATTGATGAATATAAAGAAAGGCTTATTTTAAAGCCTTATATAGAAAATGCAGTTGATGAAATGAGCAAAGCTGATATTATAGTTTCCCGCTCTGGAGCAGGTGCTGTATTTGAAATAAAAGCATTAAAATGCCCTGCAATATATATACCTTTTGCAGATGCCAGCGAAAATCATCAATATTATAATGCATTAGAAGAAAAAAACAAAGGCTGCTGCATAATACTTGAAGAAGATAAGGCAGATACTGCATCATTAAAAGATGCTTTAAATGAAATAAAAGATAATATTGCAGTTTTCAGGGCAAATTTAGAAAAAAGCCCAGTGCATAAAAGCAGTGAAATTATATTTAAAGAATTAGATATTATATAGATGGAGTGTAGAATTGAATAGTGTATTTGGCAGATTTTCTCATATACATTTTGTAGGCATAGGTGGTATTGGTATGAGTGGTATTGCTGAAGTGCTGCATAATATGGGATTTAAAGTAAGTGGTTCAGACATAAGCGAAAATGCTAATGTAAAAATGCTTAGAGATATGGGTATTAAAATAAGCACTGGTCATGATGAAGCAAATGTTGAAGGTGCAGATGTTATTGTATATACAAGTGCAGCCCGTGATGATAATCCTGAGCTTGTAAGAGCAAGACAGGAAAGAAAACCAGTTATTAAGCGTGGTGAAATGCTTTCTGAACTTATGAGATTAAAGTTTGCAGTAGCTGTTGCAGGCTCTCATGGTAAAACTACTACTACTTCTATGGTGGCAGAGATTGTAAAAGCTGCTAAATTAGACCCAACTATATTAATAGGCGGCAGATTAAACAGTACTAACAATAATGCAAGTTATGGCAAAAGTAATATAATGATTGCAGAAGCAGATGAAAGTGACAGATCATTTTTAATGCTTTATCCATCTATTGCTGTAATTACAAATATAGACCATGAACATATGGAAAGTTATAAAGATTTTGATGATGTAAAGATGAGTTTTACAGAGTTTGCAAATATGGTGCCTTTTTATGGAACTAGTGTGCTTTGTATTGATAATAATAATGTGGCAGACATTATTCCAAACATTACAAAAAGATTTATCACTTACGGCACAAAAGCTCAGGCTGATATTAGAGCAGTAAATATTAAAAAAGATGGTTTTGGTGTATCTTATGATGCTAAAAAAGGTGAAGATATTTTAGGTCATATAGAAATAAATCTGCCTGGAGACCATATTGTATTAAACTCTCTTGCAGCCTTAACTGCTGCTATGGAAATGGGTATAGAGTTTAATGTTATTGCAGAAACTCTTAAAAACTTTTCTGGTGTGCAAAGAAGAATGTCTATAAGATATAAAAGTGATAAATATATTGTTATAGATGATTATGGCCACCATCCAACAGAGATTGCAACTACATTAAAAGCTGTCCGTGAAGCAAGTCCGGAAAGCAGTATTGTGGTCATATTCCAGCCACACAGATATACTAGAACAAGAGATTTAATGAGCGATTTTGCAAAATGTTTTATGGATGCAGATAAGCTTTATATTACAGATATATATGCAGCAAGTGAAAAGCCAATTGAAGGCATTGTGGCAGAAAAATTAATTGCAGAAGTAAAAAATCATGGATTTAAAGATGTTTCTTATCTTCCAAATTTAAATGATTTTTTACCTAACCTTAATGAAGAAAGTAATGATAAACATACAATTATTATAACTTTTGGTGCAGGCAGTATTACAAATTTTTCTTATTCAGTAGCAGATTATTTAAAAGAAAGGGATAAATAATGGATAAAAACAGTAAAATATGTGTTATCTACGGTGGAATTAGTGCAGAAAGGGAAGTATCTCTTAAAAGTGGCAAAAATATGGCTGATGCTCTTTTAAAAAATTTTCCTAATGTGTCGTTAATAGATGCAGATTTTTCTTTAGCTGAAAAATTAGCAGCATTAAAGCCAGATTTATGTGTGATTGCACTGCATGGTACATACGGTGAAGATGGCTGTGTGCAGGGTATGCTTGAAATGATGGGAATACCTTATACTGGTGCTGGTGTTGCTGCAAGTGCTGTTGCTTTTGATAAACTTTTAGCAAAACATACTTTTATAGATTACTCTCTTCCAACACCAAAATATGCAATCTTAAAAGAAGATGATACAGAGCCTCCATTTATGCCATGTGTTGTAAAACCAGCAAGGCAGGGCTCAAGTATAGGCATTACAATTGTTAAAGATAAAAAAGACTATACAGCAGCAGTAGAAGAAGCATTTAAATATGACAGCAAAGTATTATGTGAAGAATTTATAGAAGGTAAAGAGCTTACTATTCCTGTTATGGAGGGTGTTGCTTTTCCACCAATATGGATACGCCCTAAAAAAGGCTTTTACAACTATGAAAATAAATATACTGCTGGTATGACAGAATATCTGCTGGATACTGGTTTAAGTGCATCAAGACTTAAAAGCTTAAAAAAACTTGCAGTAAAAGCATATAATGCATGCGGCTGCAGGTCTATGGCAAGAATAGATTTTATTGCAACAGACAGAAAATTTTATATAATAGAAGTAAATACTGTTCCTGGTATGACTGCCACATCACTTGTGCCAAAATCCGCCAGTAAATTAGGTATTTCTTTTGAGGATATTGTAAAAAGAATTGCAGAAAGTGCATCACTTGATAATAAATGGAAGGGGATAAGATAATGAAAGGCGGCATTATCAAACTTGTATTACTATCAGGGCTTGTATTTGGTGTAGGCTTTGGTGCTGCAACAATAGTTAATAAAATAAAGCAGACTAATGTATTTGTCATTAAAAGTGTAGAAGTACAGGGTGTGATAAATGCAGATAGATATGCCATTAAAAAAATAGGTGCTAAGTTTATAGGGCTTAACCTTTTTGACAGCAGGCTGAAAGAAACTATTGTTTCAGATGACCCATGGGTACAGCGAATAATAGCAAGTAAAGTATTACCTGATAAAGTTAATTTAATAGTTTATGAGGAGAAAGCATTATTTCCTTTTAAAAACAGACAAAATAAATGTTTTGTCTTTACTGGCAGCGGTAAAGAAATGCCTGCAGACTGTAACAATGTAAATATAAAAACAGAAAATAAAATTCATTTTGATAATGCTATGAAATTTGCTGTTATTTTAGAGCAGATGCCTGAACTTAGGAATAAAAAGATAACTTTAAAAGATTACAGCTTTGAAGTTGTAATGGATGATGAAGTGCTTCACTGTCCTTATGATTATGAGCTTTTAAAAAGTAATTATGCATTATATGAAAACACAATTAAAGAAAGATATAAAAGCATTGAGTATGCTGATTTAACTGTAAATAATAGAATATATGTAAAGGGGGTGCTCCATGCCTCATAAGGATAATATATATGTAGGGCTGGATATTGGTACAACAAAAGTTTGCACAGTTGTTGCTCGTCAAAATGCGGAAGGCGGTATTGATGTTATTGGGCTTGGTTCAGCTCCAAGCACAGGTATTCGTAAAGGTGTTGTTGTAAACATTGATTCTACTGTAAAAGCAATCAAGGATTCTATTGCTATGGCAGAAAGAATGAGTGGTGTAGCAATTAAAAGTGTATGTGCAGGTATTGCAGGCGGTCATATTGAAAGCTTTAATGAAAATGGCGTTGTTGCAGTAAAAAATGGTGAAGTTACTGCACAAGATGTGGCGAGAGTAATAGAATCAGCATCAGCTAAAAATATACCTGTTGGTTATGAAGTGCTGCATATTCTTCCACAGCAGTATAAGTTAGATGGACAGGATGAAATAAAAGACCCAATAGGTATGAGCGGTGTTCGTTTAGAAGTTGATGTGCATATAGTAACAGGTGCTGTTTCTTCTGCTGCAAATATTACTAAATCATGCTCAAAAGCTGGTATTGCTGTAGAAGATATATATTTAGAACAGCTTGCATCAAGCGAAGCAGTATTGACTGATGAAGAAAGAGAAATTGGTGTATGTTTAATTGATGGAGGCGGTGGCACAACTGATATGGCTGTATTTAACAGAGGTGCATGCTACCATACAGCAGTATTACAGATTGGCGGCAATAACTTTACAAGAGATTTAACAAGCGGTCTTTCTACAAGTGAAGCAGAGGCTGAAAGAATCAAAATAACAGAGGGCTGTGTATTAACTGACTTAGTAGGACCTGATGAAGTAATTAGTGTGCCTTCTGTTGGCGGCAGACCTCCAAAAACTATATCTAAATCAGTTATGGCTCAAATATTACAGTTAAGAGCAGAAGAAATATGTGAACTGTTTTTAGGTGAGCTTAAAAATAAAAAATTAATAGATATGCTGCCTGCAGGTGTTGTAATGACTGGCGGTATGTCAAACTTTAAAGGCATTGAAGAGCTTGCTTCTCATGTATTGGGTTTAAATGTTAGAGTAGGCCATCCAGTGAATATTGGCGGACTTTCTGATCAGGTAACTAATCCAATATATGCAACAGCAGTTGGACTTGCAAAACTTCATGCGAAAAAAGGTCATTCCCAAAACCTTGTAAGCAGTGATTACAGTGAAGATGGCTTATTTAAAAAAGTTGGGGATAGAATGAAAGACTGGTTAAAAGAGTTTTTCTAAAATTATATTATAAGTATATAAATAAAAAGAATTACAAGCTATTTTTTTTATTGGTGGTGAAAATGATAGCGAAAGGGGATATTATATGGATGATTTATTTGTAAATGAGCAGATACCTTATGAACACGGTGCTGTCATCAAGGTAGTAGGAGTTGGTGGTGCAGGTGGCAATGCGGTAGCAAATATGGTTGCTGCAGATATTGGTAATGTAGAATATATTGCTGTAAATACAGATGCACAGGCTTTAAAAGCAAGTGGTGCAGGCACTTCTATACTTATCAGTAAATTAGGTTTAGGTGCAGGCGGCAGACCTGAAAAAGGTAAGGAATATGCACTTGAAGCAATTGATGAAATCAGAAATGCTATTAAAGGTGCAGATATGGTATTTATTACTGCTGGCATGGGCGGTGGTACAGGAACAGGTGCAGCTCCAGTTATTGCAGCAGAAGCAAAAGCAAGTGGTGCATTAACTGTTGCAGTAGTTTCTACTCCACATACAACAGCAGGTATGAGAAGAATAAATATTGCAAAAGAAGGCTTAGCAGAACTTATTAACTATGTAGATTCTTATGTAGTAGTTCCAAATGACGGAATGCAGGATGCTGGTCATAAGCTTACACATAAAGAAGCATTAAGAATGGCAGATGATGTTCTTCGTCAAAGTATTCAAGGAATATGCGAAATAGCTGGCGTTAGAGGACATATTAATATTGACTTTGCTGATGTTAGAACAGCTATGGGACAGCAGGGTAAAGCTGTTATGGGTATAGGCACAGCAGGCGGCGATAACAGAGCTAAACAAGCTTTTGAAAATGCTTTAAAAAGCCCGCTTTTATCTGATACTAATATTAAAGGTGCATATGCAGTCTTATTAAATATTTCTGGTAACGAAGATGACTTATTAATGGATGAAGTTGCTGAAATTCAGGCTCTTGTAAATGAGCATGCAGGTCATGATGCATTAATTATTGATGGTATCGGTTATGATGACAGAACTGATGGCACTATATCTGTAACAATTGTTGCAACTGGTATTAGTAACGGCAAAGGTGCAGAAAATTTAACAAAAGTAGACGAAATAAAAAAAGCAAAGCCAACTGGTGCTGTAGTTACAAGCATGCAGAATAAACTTAAAAAAATATCAAGAGAAGACCATAATCTTCAAGGTATAAGCAACAGATTAAACGAAGATTATTTTGAAATACCAACATATTTAAGAAAACAAAACGACTAATTTAAGTCAGCAGATGCTGTGATTTGTGGATAGTAAAAAGTGTATTTTTATGAACGAATTATTTATAAGTGAACCAATGCCTTATTATGAACAAAAAAACTGTTATCAAAGTAATTGGTGCAGGTGGAACAGGTATTAATATAGTGTCTGTTATGCCTGCTTCAAGTATAAATAATATAGAATATATTGCAGTAGTATCTACTCCACATAAAACAGCTGATGCTGAAATAATAAATACTGCAAAGAAGGTATAGCAGAACTAATAAGCTGTGTAAATTCTTATGTAATTGTGTTAAATGAAGGTATGCAGGAAGCATTGCATGTTGGAGATAATGTTCTTCGTCAAAATATTCAAGGAATATGTGAAATTGCAGGTAGTCCTATATTTATTAGTATAGACATTGAAGATATTAGAGCTGCTATGTAACATAAGGCAGGGTAAAGCTTTTGCTGTTAAGGTAAGGCAGGTGGTGATAACAGAGCAAGACAGGCTTTTTGATATGAGTATGCAGGCAATGATGTATGAATTATTGATAATATAGTTTTTGATGATAGAATAGACAGCACTATTTCTACTACAATTATTGTAGCTGGTATTTCATGTGATAATAATTTTGAATATATATCATATAAAAAGCTAAATGATATGGCAGTTATAAGTATAAAAAGTTGTTTTTAAGGAATAAAAGTAATAATATGAATATTGTACATTTAATAAATGTGCGGTGGTTTAATGCTACAGCATGGTATGCTTTTAGGTTAATAGAAAGTGGTGTGCTTGCAGATGATAAGGTTGCTGTTGCAGGTATTAGTGATTCACCTGTAATTAATAAGGCAAAAGAATTAGGGGTGCAGACTGTGGAAGCACCTTTTACTTCTAATAACTTTTTTGAATTTTTTAAAAACCTGAAAAAAATACACAAGTTGATTAAGGATATTGATGCTGATGTGCTTGTATGCCACAGAGGTGAAATGTTTTGGATAATCGCTCTTGATAAGTTTATATTTAGAAGAAAGTATAAACTTATAAGAGTGCGTGGTGATGTAAGACCGCCAAAAACTGATATATTCAGTAAATTTACCCATAATATTGGATGCAGTCATATTATTACTTCTGCTGAGTTTATTAGAAAATTCTTTATAGAAAAAGTAAAGACAAAGGTTTCCCATGTAGATACAATATATGGGGGAGTAAATAGATGTGTTTTTTATAAAGATGAAGAAAAACGCAGAAAAATAAGGCAGCATTATAATTTTAAAGATGATGATTATGTAGTAAGTGTAGTAGGCAGGTTTGACCCTGTAAAAGGTCATAATGTGTTTTTAAAAGCCTGCAGCAAGGCATATAAAAGCGGCTTAAAAGAATTAAAAATTATACTTGCAGGTTTCCCTGAAAATATTAAGCTTGATGAAATGCAGCAGATGATAGAAGATAACGGCTTAAAAGATATAACTATCATTACTGGTAAGGTTGATGATATTACAGGAATAATGAATGCATCAGATTTAGGGGTAATATCTTCTTTGGGAAGTGAAGCAATATGCAGAGTTGCTATGGAATTTATGGCTTGCCAAGTGCCTGTAATATCAAGTAATGCAGGAGTGCTGCCAGAAATGCTGCCTAGTGAATTTAGATATGATATATATGATGATGAAAGGCTTGCAGCTTTAATAAAAGAAAAAAAAGGCTTTATAAAAGTATATGACCAGAAAGACTTTTATAATGAATTTATAGAAAAAATAAAATCACATTCATAAAATCAGATACCTGTATTTTTATATATAAAATTTATCAAAATAGAATATTAACTATATATTTCTTTCTGCTGTATCTATATACACTATCATTCCGCCGCAAATCTCATATATAAAAATTTTCCTTATTTTATTCCTTTGCTCCAATTGCATAAACATTCCTTGTTTTTTATTCCATAGCAACTGCAACTCGCTACCGCTCAGACAATCAGCTTGCTAAACATTCCATAAAAAACAATTCATATCGCAATTAAGTCACAAAGATAATAAAATAAGTCTGGCAATCTTTTTTAAACTGTATGAAACATATAACTATATTTATAGTCTTTAGCTGTTGTAAAGGGATATACAATAAAAGATTATATAATATATCTTTTTTATTTATATTTACTTAAAATTTTTATAGTTTTTTTACCATATTTAGCAACAAGTGTTATTTTACAATATAAAGCCCTTCAAACTGTATGTGAGTTATTTCTATGTAATGTTTAGCAATCTGCTTGTCTGAGCGGAGTCTATGCCTTTTATAAGCGAAGCGAGTTGCAGTTGCTGCGATTGTTTTTTTGCGAGGACACTTTTTTCCGACCAAATCAGAAGGAATCAAAAAAAGTGGCTGAGGAGAAAAAACAGCGAATGTTTAAGGAATTGGAGCATAAGTACTAAAATAACAAAAGATTACTTACTAAGCTTTGCGGCGGTATGGAGCTTGCGGAATATGTTTTTAGAAAAGATAATAAAATAAGTCTGGCAATCTTTTTAAACTGAATGAAACATATAACTATATTAAATACTATTTTATATTTACTGCATATTTATATTCCAGATACTTCGCCTGGAAGGCTCAGTATGACATAACAGCAACAGTGTATTGTCCATTCTGAGCGACAGCGAAGAATCTGTTTAATAATATATGACTATCTGCCCATTACTTTTTTGATAACAGCAGTATTTCGCCATAATATATAACCTAATATGATAGTTACAGTTTCAGCCAGTGGAACAGCTGTATATATACCTGTTTCTTTTAAGATTAATGGCATAATAAATATAAATGCTGCAGGAAGTATAAGTCCCCTTGATAATGCTACCACAACAGAATGAAGTGGTTTTTGAAAAGCAGTAAAAGCTGAAGTAAATATTATATTTAAGCCTATAAATAAAAAGGCATATTTTACATAGTCTGCAAATACAAGAGCAATATCAAAAGCATCTTTATCAGTAACAGGGTTTAAAAGAGTTGCTATTATTTTTTCTGGGATAAATGTAAATAATGCAAATACAAATGCACCAATAAATATTACAGAAATACGGGAAAGAGATAATATTTTCTGTATTCTGGCATATTGTAATGCTCCATAGTTAATGGATATTAATGGTACAAGAGAATCGCCTACTGCATAGCAGAGCATATTTGTTGCCCATAAGGCATAGTTTATTACAGTAAAAGCTTCTACACCATAAGTGCCCATGTTCTGCACCATTATATTATTAAATAAATAAGCAACAACAGCAACTGATGCTTCACTTAAAAGTTCAGATGAGCCGTTATATGATGCATATATTATTTCTTTCCACTCGCCTATTTTTCTTGTTAAATAGAGCCTGCCTTTTTTTAAGAAAAAGTGGAATAATATTAAAAAAGTAGAAACCATAAAGGAAAGCCCTGTTCCAAGAGCTGCTCCAGAAATACCCATATTTATTTTTACTATAAAGATATAATCTAGTATAAAGTTTAATACTGCACCAAAAAGAACAGCAATTGATGCAAGGTAAGGGTTTCCGTCAGTTCTTATCATTACAGATAAAGAATATTCTAAAGCTTGAAATAAAAAGAAAATGGATACCATTTCAAGATATGGCACAGCATATACCATAATATCATCATTAGCACCTAAAAGCCTTGATACTTCTTTGCTGAATGTAAAGCAGACCACAGTAAAAAATAATGACATAGCAGTGATAGTTATCATTACTTTTGTAAAAATGGCTGATGCTTTATTCTCTTTTCCTTCTCCAAGATATGTGCCAATAAGCACAGCTGCACCAATAGTAAGCATAATAGATATACCAAAAACTATTGTAATCAATGGTATAATAATATTTACAGCAGCAAGAGCTGCACTGCTTACAAAGTTGCTTACAAAATAGCCATCTACAAGTGATACAGAGCTCATGGCAATAAGACCAATCATATTTGGCAGAGTAAATTTAAAATAAGTTTTATAAATATTGCCTGAAGCAGTTTCTAATTCATTGTATTTCATAAAATCACCTTTTTAATAGAAATTTTCTGCTGAGCATAAAAAGAGTTATGGTGATAGTAAAAGTTATAAGTTCACTAATTGGAACTGCTGAATAAATACCAAACTTGCCAAGATATGAAGGCAGTATTAAAAGTATTGTGCATGGTAGTATTAATGATCTTAATACTGCAATTACGGCAGATTCTTTTGGACGAAGCATAGCCGTAAAATATGATGAAAATACCATATTTACACCGCTTAAGAAAAATGCCCATTTTTCTATATGCATAAATTCTACAGCTATTTTGAAAGCTTCTGATGATGTATCTTTAATAAATAGTGATATAAGGGAAGCTCCAAAAAAGCTGATTAAAAGAAATATAAATATTCCATTTGATACAGTGAATATAATTCCAGTTTTTAAGAAGTTTTTAATACGGTTAAATTTGCCTGCACCATAGTTTGTAGAAATAAGCGGGTTAAGTGAGTCTGCAGCTGCATAGTTTACCATATTGCCAAGCCATAAAATATAGTTAATGGCAGTAAAAGCAGCAACGCCTTCTTCCTGAGCATATTTCATCATTATTATATTAAATAAAGCCATAGTAACACCTACAGATATTTCATTAAGAAATTCTGATAAGCCGTTAATGCTTGATTTTACTATTTCAGAAAAGTTATTCAGTTTTAAAGTTATTCTTAAAACACCTTTTTTTCTTATAAAATGTATAAAAAGAATAATAAATCCAGCCATAAATGATATACCTGTTGCATAAGCTGCACCAGCTACCCCCATATTAAAAACAGCAATAAATAAGGCATCAAGTAAAATATTTATTACAGCACCAGTTATTAAAGCACATGATGCAGTAAATGGGAAACCATCTACCCGTGCAAACACAGATAAACCATAGCCGATTGTTGTAAAAATCACAAATGGCAGTATCATTTTAATATAGTTTACTGCTATTGGAGTTGTTTTATCACTTCCACCAATAAGGTATATCATTTCTTCTGTAAAAATAAGTATAAGAAAAGTTATTATTACAGTAATAAGTGCAACTGTAATAATAGACTTTGTAAAAATCTGGCATGCTTTTTCAATATTTTTTTCGCCAATATATTTACCTGTTGCAACAGCTCCGCCTACCATAACCATCATGGAAAGCCCCCATATAAAGCTGAATACTGGCTGTGAAATATTAATTGCCGCAAGAGATAACTCTCCAGCATATCTTCCAATAAATATACCGTCAACAATACCTGCTGATGACATAAGTATAAAACTTAATATATTTGGCAGGGCAAATTTATAAAAAAGCCCTGTTTCATTTAATGATATAATATCTGATTGTTCATTTTTCATACAATAATCCCAAAATAACAGCATAAAATACAAGAATAGTGTATTCTGCTGAAAGACATATTAAAATAAATTGAAAAAAATAGAAAAATATTGGGCTGAATTAACAGCTAGATACAAAGTGGTGGTTTAATAAAAAACCTGTCAAAAGAAAGTTTTAAAGAAAATGCATATTGTGGATATAAATTCATAGTTTTAGTCCTCATTGCTTTTAATATAACATATTTATAAAATAATGTCAAAGGAAAAAAATAAATTTAAAAAATCTATCTTTTTTATTGACATATAAGTCATATATCGCTATCTTCCATTTCAAGTAGTTATGTTTTAAGTAACTGTATTACAGTATGAAGGGTTAGGATTATGGACTTTCAAAGTTTTTCAGAAAAAATCGCAGGTCTTGATTACAGCAGGCTGGAGCAGGACTCTCTCTTATGCAGAGGCGATATTCTTACTATGACAACACTTGCTGCAAGTGGTCATCCTGGTGGCTCAATGTCAACTGTTGACTCTCTTTTAACAGTTTATAATGTTGCAAATATTAACCGTAATAATCTTAATGATTTAAACAGAGATAGAATCTTTGTTTCTCATGGTCATATTTCCCCTGCAGTTTATTCATGCCTTGTAAGAAAAGGTATTTTACCACAGGATGAATATATTGCATATTTTAGAAAAGCAGGCAGTATGTATGAAGGCCATATAGAACGCTCTATTCCTGGTGTAGAATGGACAACAGGTAATCTTGGTCAAGGTCTTTCTGCAGCTTGTGGTGCAGCTGTTGCAGGCAAAGTTAATGGTAATGACTTTGATGTTTATGTATTTATGGGCGACGGTGAGCAAGAAAAGGGTCAGATTACAGAGGCAAGAAGATTTGCTGTTAAATATAACCTTTCAAATATTACTGTAATTGTTGACTATAACACTTTACAGATTTCTGGTGATATTTCTAAAGTTATGCCTTCTATGAATATTGCAGAAAGCTATAAATCAGACGGCTGGGAAGTGCTGCAGATAGATGGTCATAATTTTAAAGAAACAGCTTCTGCTTTATTAAAAGCTAAATCATGCAGTAAACCAGTATGTATTATTGCTGAAACTGCAATGGGCAGTGGTGTTTCTTTTATGGAACATGAAGCAGGCTTTCATGGTGCTCCACTTTCAGAAGAACAGTATTATGAAGCTATGAAAGAATTAAAACTTGAACCATCTCTTGAAAAATATAAAGAAATGCGTAAAGGTTTTGTTTGGGCAGCTCCACATATAAAAGCTGAAAACCCTAAAGTCAATATAAATGCAGGCAGCCGCATTATTTATAATTCAGATGTTAAAACTGATAATAGAAGTGCTTTTGGTGCTGCATTATTAGATTTAGTAAAATTAAATAAGCCAGAAAAATATACAGATGTTGTTGTGTTTGACTGTGACTTAGCAGGCTCAGTAAAAACAAATGGTGTTGAAAAAAAATACCCTGAAAATTTTTTCCAGTGTGGTATTTCAGAGCACCATACTGCAGTGTGTGCCGGTGCTGCATCAGTTAATGGTGTTATCAGCTTTTTTGCAGATTTTGGTATGTTTGGTGTTGACGAAGTTTATAACCAGCAGCGTTTAAATGAAATCAACTCTGCTAATATAAAAGTAGTTACAACACATGTCGGTATAGATGTTGGTGAAGATGGTAAAACTCATATGTGTATTGACTATATAGGGCTTTTAAGAAATATATTTGATTTTAAAGTTATTGTTCCTGCTGACCCTAATCAGGTTGATACTGTTATCAGATACGCAGCAAAAGAACAGGGCAGTTTTCATGTAGCTATGGGCAGATCAAAAATACCTGTAATTACAAAAGAAGACGGCTCAGTATTCTTTGACGAAAATTATATATATAATTATGGAGAAATAGATATTATCAGACAGGGCAGTGACGGTGTTATATTAGCTTATGGCTCTACATTATATAGAGCATTACAGGCTTATGAAATATTAAAAGCAAAAGGGTTAAATTTTGCTGTTATTAATGTTGCAAGCCCTGCATATATAAATGATGAAGCATTTAATAAAATAGCAGAATACAAAAAAATATTTACTTATGAAGACCATATTTCATCTACTGGTTTATTTGGCACAATTGCTAATATGGCTTTAAGAAGAAAGAAATTTATTGATGCTGCATACTTTGGGGTTAATGAATTTCCAATGTCTGGTAAATCTGATGAAATATATGATATGCTTTCATTAAGCCCAGAAAAAGTGGCAGAAAATATTATTAAAGAAATGGGTGCTTAATTGATAATTTCTGGAAGAAATCCTGTAATAGAAGCTAAAAAAAGCGGTAAAGCAAAAAAGATAATTGTCAGACAGGGAGCAAGTATCCATTTTGATAATATAAATATACCTTTTGAAGTGCTGGGAAGAAGAGCTTTTGAAGAAAAATATGGCACAGAAACTCAAGGAGTAGTATGTGTTGTTGATGATTTTGAATATACAGAATTAAAAAATATTCTTAAAAAATCATCACGGGTAGAGGGTGTTGTTTTTTTAGATAAAATACAGGATCCGCATAATTTTGGTGCAGTAATAAGAGCCTGCCACTGTTTTGGTATAAGGCATATTATTGTTCCACGACATGATCAGGCGAAAGTAAGCCCTGCTGTATATAAAGCCAGTGCTGGCTCGTTATTTTATACAGAAATATGCGAAGTGGTAAATCTTGGACAGGCAGTAGATGAATTTAAAAGTAAAGGTTTTTCTATTGCTGCAGCAGATATTAATGGAGATATTAATTTAAAATCAACATCATGTATTGTAAAATTTCCACTTGGTGTTATAATAGGTTCAGAGGGCAGGGGGATAAGAGAAAGTATTCTTGAACGAGCTGATTATAAACTTAAAATTGGTATGGCATCAGATATTGATTCCCTTAATGCTTCTATGAGCTGTGCTGTTATACTTTATCAGCTTTTCAGCAGGTAATATATGGCACAAGTTCGTCTTGCAGTTGAGGGAAAAGTTAAAGATAAAGTAATACTTGACAATATCCGCGAATACCAAAAACGCCTTTCTCCATATTTTAAGCTGGAGCTTTTAGAGATAGGAGAAGGTGGTAAATATTTTGAAAAATTAAGTAAAAAGCAGGCTGCATCAGAAATATTTATAGCTATGGATGCAGGTGGTAAAAAGTTTACAAGTGAAGGGTTTGCAGAATGGTTTGAGGCTAACCGCAGCCTTTCAAAAAATATAACTTTTGTAATAGGAGAGTCAACAGGACTGTCTAAACAGGCAAGAGAGGCAGTATGTGAATTTATATCCCTTTCTGATATGACATTTTCATATAAACTAAGTCTTATGGTAATGGCAGAACAGATATACAGGGCTGTAACAATTATCACTGGTCACCCCTATCACAAGTAGGAGCATAAGATGGATAAGGCGACTAAGGAGCATTTCCGTGAAAAACTGCTTGTTATGAAAAACGAGCTTATTGAAGCATTAAACAGCAAGTATAATGAAGCATTAGAGCTTGGTTCTGACGGTATTCAGGATACAGCTGATGAGGCATATAATCTTTATAATAAGAATATTATGCTTGGCAGAGTTGAAACAGATGCTCTTAAACTAAGACTTGTTGATCAGGCTTTGCAGAGAATTGAAAATGATACATATGGTGTATGTATAGAATGTGAGGAAGAAATTAGCCCTCGCAGACTTGAATATGTTCCATTTGCAAGATACTGCACAGAATGTAAAAGTGAGCTGGAGAAAAAAGGCTTAATTAAAATGTAGTATGGCTTTTTTTAAGGGGCATTTTTCCCCTTTTGAATATATAAAGCTGCCTTATTTTATATTAAGGCAGCCCTTACTGTATTTTAAAAACTTATTATCTGCTTTACTTTTTTCACTTATTATTTTCATAATAAGTATGGTTTTGTTCGCTCTAAATTCCATAAAATATTTATCATTTCTATATTACAATATTATAAGCTTTATATTTTATCCACTTTCTTTAAGGCTTAAGTTCCATATACTTAATATTATTTTTACACTGTAAACTGCCTGCTAATACTTTAAAAAAGAGTATAAAATGTATTAATGTTTGTGCCTTTTAGAACTATTCTTTCAGGCATAGTCTGCCATTTTTTATACTGAAATGTTATAAGGTACAGCATTTGTTGCTTCATAGTCTGAATAAGTAACAAAAGTATCTTTAAAAGATAGAGTATCTATAAAAATATCAAGCATTTCTGCAAGATTTATGCAGCTTAATAAATATTCTTGAATATCTTCTTTATAATTGAATTCAGGCATATTATATTTTACATCATCAGTAAGATTTCTGCCTGTAACAAGTATCATTTTTATGAAATTTTTATATAAATCATTAAAATTAATATCAGATGTTTCTTCTACAGCTTTATACCCAGTATGTGTAGATTTGATTATTTTTTTAGCCATTCATCACAATCAGAAATTTGTATATAAGTTGCACTTGTAAGTAACTGCTGCATTGTGTCATTATTTAATACCTGTATATTATTCTGGTTAGTATTAACTGCTGTGTTTGCAGGAATTGTTTTATAAAGTGATAAATTATTCTTTTCATAGTTTTAATATTTTTCTTTTGCTGTATTGTTAAAATCCATCTGCTTAATTTCTGTTATTATTAACAGAAACAGAGCTGTTTTCTATATATTTTTTCATTGATGCAGTAAGAGAATAATATACAGCTTGACAGCTGCAGGAAAATTATCTATTGGAGTTTGTGGTATATGGCTTGAAATAGTGTATAAGTTAAGGATTAGAGATGTTATATTATTAATTGTTCAGCCATCACTTATAGATGGCACTGTTTAATTATCTTCTGGCTTTGGTTCAGTGGTTTTATTATTGCTGGTATAACCAGTATTGCCTTATCACAAATATCAATATTACCACCACTTTTATGCTGAT
>CAJUJZ010000014.1 GCA_910586745.1 uncultured Mucispirillum sp.
ATTTTATTTAAAGAGTTTTAACAACCACTTTTTTATTTATTCACTTTTTCGCAATTGTTTTTAGATTTTACCATTAATGAATAATTTTAATTTAAATAGATAATGCAGTAAATTTTATTCAAGCCTGCTGCCTTATCACTAATCAGCTTTGCAAAAAATAAACAGCAAACCAGTATAAAATACATATATTTTTTGTGTGATTGATATTATTTCATAGGTAATAAAATCTAAAAAACTATTTGTTTTAAAAAATATTATAAAATGATAAGTAATAAAAGTAAGATAAAATTATCATTTGTCAAGAAAAAGCATTCTGCATATATTTTTTATGTTTTTCATTCTTTAATATAGTGTTTTATTCTTGACACTTTAAAATATAACTGATAGAGTATATTGTTAGTAAAATTATGCTTATAGTATTGGCGTATTTTATTTCAAATATATTTTGTGTGATGACTAGCAAAATATACTACCAAATCATATAAGGAGCATGGCTGATGATTTCTATCGGTTTAGACGAAACTCTTTTTATCCAACTTTTTCTTCTCATTGTAGTTATTGCTATGGCTAAGTTTTTATACCTTAACCCTGTAAAAGCTACTATTGAATCAAGAGATGAAAAGATTAGACAACTTAAATCAACAGCAGATTCAGGGCTTGCATCTGTTGAAGATTCCAAAAAAGCTTACGAAGAAAAACTTCTTGCTGTCAGGGCAGAAATGTCTGCTTATCAAATTAAAATGAAAGATGAAGCAGCAAAAGAAGTTGAAGCTATTATTGCAGAAGCAAAAGCAGAAATTGCAAAAGTATCAGATGCTTCCCGTAATGAATTAAAGCAGTCTTATGATAATGCAAGACAGGCTTTACAAAAAGAAGTTAATGATATTAGCGAAATAATATACAAAACCATTTCTGGTAATGTAGCATAAAAGGGGGAGCAGGTGAAAAAAGCATTTTTATTAATTACATTGCTTTCTTTTCCATTAACTGTATTTGCTGCTGGTGGTGAGCTTGATTGGAAAACATTTGGCTGGCGTGTTGCAATGTTTGTTGTTTTTGCTGCACTTTTATATTTTCTTACAGCTAATCGTATAAAAGCTATGCTTATCCAAAGAACTGAAGATATTAAAGCAGCACTTGCTGAAGCTGAAACTGCTAAAGAAGAGGCGATGGCTAAAGTTAAGCAGTATAAAGCAAAAATGGCAGAGCTTGAAAAAGAGCTTGAAGAAATGAAAGCAAATGCTAAAAAAGCAGCAGAAAAAGAAAGAGAAAATATGATTGTTGATGCTAAAAAGCATGTTGAACATATGAAACAGTTTGCTATTAGTATGATAGAATCAGAAAAAGAGCGTGCCATACAAGAGCTGCATCGTGAGGCTGTAGAGCTTGCTGCAAGCCAAGCAGAGCAGAAGCTTACTAAAGAAATAAATGGCAGTAAAGCTGCTAAAATATTAGATGAATATATTAAGCATATAGGGGAGTAGCAGGTGAGTAACAATACTATTTCGCGTCGTTACGCAGGTGCTTTTTTCTCTTACATTAATGCAAACTATGCGTCAAGTGCCGCAAAAATATGGGATGAGCTTTCTGCTCTTGCATCTCTTTGCAGCACAAACAGTGATTTTGCTAATGTAGTAAAAAACCCAACTATCTCTCATGAAGAAAAACTTGCTGTATTTTCAGCACTTAAAAAGTCAGGTAAAATATCTGATGAGCTGTATAAATTTATAGCTGTTTTAGTTGAGAAAAAGCGTCTTATATTACTTGCTGATATTGATAAATCTGTTAAACAGTTTATCATGGAAGCAGAAAACAAACTTGAAGCAGAGGCAGTATTTGCTGAGGCTGCAAGTGATGCAGTTAAAAAAGAGCTTGTTAAAAAGCTTGAACATTTAACTGGTAAAACTATTGTATTAAAAGATAAAATAGACCCATCAGTTATTGGTGGTGTGAAAGTGAAGCTTGGAAGCAGACTTTATGATGCAACAATCAAAGGTCAGCTTGATAAATTAAAAGCTTCATTAATGTAAGATTTGTTAAAACTTATGGTTTCATAAGTAAAAGAATATATTCAAGGAGCATGGCTTTATGCACATAAAAGCGGAAGAAATAAGCCAGATCATACGCGACCAAATCAAAGATTTTGATAAAAAGGTTGCTATGGAGGAAGTTGGCACCGTAATCAGCGCAGGTGATGGTATTGCAAAAGTTTACGGGCTTGACAATGTTATGTCTGGGGAATTAGTTGAGTTTCCTGGCGGTATTTATGGTATGACATTGAACTTAGAGGAAGACAATGTCGGTGTTGTTGTTATGGGTGATTACCTTGGTATTAAAGAAGGTGATACTGTAAAACGCACAGGTAAAATTGCATCTGTTCCAGTTGGTGAGGAACTCGTAGGAAGGGTTGTAAATGCTCTTGGTCAGCCAATTGATGGTAAAGGTCCTATCAATGCTAAAAAAACAGATGTTATTGAAAAAGTTGCCCCTGGTATCGTATTAAGAAAACCAGTTCATGAACCAGTTCAAACAGGTATTAAAGCGATTGACTCAATGATACCTATAGGCAGAGGCCAAAGGGAGCTTATCATTGGCGACCGTCAAACTGGTAAAACTGCAATTGCTCTTGATACTATTATCAACCAAAAAGGGCAGAATATGATTTGCGTTTATGTTGCAATAGGTCAAAAACGCTCAACAGTTGCACAAGTTGTTCAAACATTAGAAGAACATGGTGCTATGGACTATACAATTGTTGTGGCAGCAACAGCTTCTGACCCTGCTCCACTGCAATTTATTGCTCCTCTTGCAGGCTGTACAATGGGTGAATATTTCAGAGATAATGGCAAACATGCTCTTTTAATCTATGATGATTTATCTAAACATGCTACAGCTTATAGACAGATGTCATTATTACTTCGCCGCCCACCTGGTCGTGAAGCTTATCCTGGTGATGTATTCTACTTACATTCCAGATTATTAGAAAGAGCTGCTAAATTAAATGATGATTTAGGTGCTGGCTCATTAACAGCATTGCCAATTATTGAAACACAGGCAGGGGATGTTTCTGCATATATCCCTACAAATGTAATTTCTATTACAGATGGGCAGATATTCTTAGAAACAGACCTTTTTAACTCTGGTTTCCGTCCAGCTGTTAACGCAGGTATTTCAGTTTCTCGTGTTGGTGGTTCTGCACAAATTAAAGCAATGAAACAAGTTGCTGGTAAACTCCGTCTTGAACTTGCTCAATACAGAGAAATGGCAGCATTTGCTCAGTTTGGCAGCGACTTAGACCCAGCTACTCAGAAACAGCTTACTCGTGGCAGCCGTTTAATGGAGCTTTTAAAACAAAATAAAAATAAACCATTCCCAGTTGAAGAACAAATTGTTGTTATTTTTGCAGCAATCAATGGCTACTTAGATGATATAGAAATTAAAGATGTTAGAAAGTTTGAACAAGACTATTTAGCATACCTTAAATCTGGTGGCTTAGGCATACTTGAAGAAATTGCAGAGAAAAAAGTTATTTCTGATGATTTAACTAACAAAATGAAATCTGTTTTAGAAACATTTAAAAAACAATTTACTGCATAAAATAACCGCAGAGAAATCGTAAGTATGCTCACTGATAATTTTAGGAGATTAGGAGCTTTTAATGGCTAGTGCACGCGATATTAAACGAAAAATAAATTCTGTCAGTAATACGCAAAAAATCACAAAAACTATGAAAATGGTTTCTGCTGCTAAAATGCGTAAAGCTATTGAGGCTATGCAGTCAGCACGCCCTTATTCAGCTAAACTGGCAGAACTGATACAAGAACTTTCTAACCGTGCAGGTGGCAATGCGGAACATGCTTTTTTTGAAGCAAAAGAAGAAGTGCGTACAATCTATCTTGTTGTTGTAACAAGTGATAAAGGTTTATGTGGTGCTTTTAACTCAAATGTATTAAAAGCTGCATATAACTTTACAAAAGAACATAAAGACAAAACTATCAAAATAGTTCCTGTTGGCAAACGCGCATTTGATTTCTTTGCTAAGCGTGATTTTGAAATTGTTGAGAAGTGGATTGGTTTTGGCGGAAAATATACTTTTAATGATGCTGTTAATGTTGGCAGACTTATTTCTAAGTCTTTTATTAATGGTAACGCTGATGAAGTTCATCTTATATATAATGAATTTAAATCTACTTCTTCCCAGATAGTTAGAAGTAAAAAATTATTACCTCTTGCAGTTGAGAGTGGTTCAGAGCCAAGTTATCCTGATTTTGAATATGAACCAGATGTAACTGTTTTATTAGACAGCTTACTGCCTCAATTTATAAATACAAGTATATTCCAAAGTATGCTTGAATCTGTTGCCGGAGAACATGGTGCAAGAATGGTTGCTATGGATAATGCAACTAGAAGTGCCGGCGAAATGATTAAAAAGCTTGTTCTTAACTACAACAAAACAAGACAAGCTGCTATTACTACAGAGCTGTTAGACATTGTCAACGGTGCTGAAGCATTAAAATAATTAGGAGAACATTCATGGCTGAAAATACAGGCAAAATCCTTCAGATTATCGGACCTGTTGTAGATGTTCAATTTTCTTCTGGCAAGCTTCCAGAAATCTACAATGCTCTTGTAATTGAAGATAAAGCTCAAAAAAGAAGTGTTATATGTGAAGTAGCACAGCACCTTGGTGAAGATACAGTTCGTGCTGTTGCGATGGCTTCTACAGATGGTTTAGTTAGAGGTATGGAAGTTTCTGACACTTGTAAACCTATATCTGTTCCAGTTGGTAAAGAAGTTCTTGGCCGTATATTAAATGTTGTTGGTGAACCTGTTGATAACAGAGGTCCAATCAATGCTAAAGCTGCAAGAGCTATTCACCAGCCAACTCCAGCACTTGAAGACCAGGAAACAAGTGTTGCTATCCTTGAAACAGGTATTAAAGTAATTGACTTGCTTGAACCATATACTAAAGGTGGTAAAACTGGTCTGTTTGGTGGTGCAGGTGTTGGTAAAACAGTTATTATTATGGAGCTTATCCACAATATTGCACATGGTCACGGTGGTTACTCAGTATTTGCGGGAGTTGGTGAAAGAACTCGTGAAGGTAACGACCTTTTCTTAGAAATGACAGAATCAAATGTTATTGATAAAGTATCTCTTGTATATGGTCAGATGAACGAATCACCTGGTGCTCGTATGAGAGTTGCACTTTCTGCACTTTCTATTGCAGAGCATTTCAGAGATGAAGGTCAGGATGTGTTATTATTTGTAGATAATATTTTCCGTTTCTCTCAAGCAGGTAGTGAAGTTTCTGCACTTTTAGGCCGTATGCCATCTGCTGTTGGTTATCAGCCAACATTAGGTACAGAAATGGGTGAATTACAGGAACGAATTACATCAACTAAAAAAGGCTCTATTACATCAGTTCAAGCTGTATATGTGCCTGCCGATGACTTAACTGACCCAGCACCAGCAACAACATTTGCTCACCTTGATGCAAAAACAGTTCTTTCTCGTGCTATTGCAGAAATAGGTATATATCCAGCAGTTGACCCACTTGATTCTACATCAAGAATATTAGACCCTGCTTATGTTGGTGAAGAACATTATAATATTGCCCGCGGTGTTCAGGCAGTGCTGCAGCGTTATAAAGAGTTACAAGATATTATTGCAATCTTAGGTATGGAAGAATTATCTGATGATGATAAATTAACTGTTGCAAGAGCAAGAAAAATTCAAAGATTTTTATCACAGCCTTTCCATGTTGCTGAACAGTTTACTGGTGCACCTGGTAAATATGTATCATTAAAAGACACTATTGCTGGCTTTAAAATGATATTAGAAGGAAAATGCGATGAAATACCTGAGCAGTTATTCCTTATGAAAGGCGGAATTGATGAAGTTTTAACTGCATTTGAGCAGTCTAAACAAGGAAAATAATTATGGCTGATAAATTGTTTCTTGAACTTGTTTCACCAGAAAAGTTACTTGTATCATCAGATGTAGATAATGTTTTTGCTTTTGGAGCAGGTGGTGCATTTGGTTTATATCCTGACCACTCCCCATTTTGCACAGAGTTAGTGCCATGTGTGCTTACCTATGCAATAGGTCAAGAAATATTTAAGGTTATAGTATCTAAAGGGTTTCTTGAAGTAGCAGATAACAAAGTTAATGTATTAACTGAAAGAGCAGTGTATGTAAAAGACATTGATGCTGCAAAAATTAAAGCTGAGTATGATGCATTAAGTGCAGAGTTAGCTGATGAAATAGCTGATATTGACATCCGCAGGGAAAAAGAAACTGCATTAAAATTCTGCGAAACAGCTTTAAATATATAATATAAATTACAAAATATTATATAAATTATTAAGGGATATACTTATATATTATAGTATATCCCTTTTTTATAATGCATTTAGATAATTTATACTTTTTTCAATCTCTATTCAATGTCTTCCTGAACCTTTTAGGCGAAGGAGCTAAATTGTAAATACTGAATACATTTACTATATTCTAATTTATTGTAGATAATAGAAATTTGCATGTTCCAGATTCTTCGCCATTGCTCAGAATAGACAGTAGTGAGCTGGAAACCAAGTGCAGAATGGACAGTGGCAAGAATAAACAGGGGAATATAAGTTTTAAAAATTATATACATAAAAACCCCATTTGCTTTTATATAAATGGGGTTATAAAATATAGTATATATGATTACTTACATACACCTAATTTAGTAGTGTCAATAGTCCAATACCATTTTTCAATTTTAATACTATCTTTATATTTATAGTATATATCAGAATAGCAGTTACCTATTTTATACATCTCACTTGGGTCAAATTCACCATTCGGTCCTTCTACAAAACCTGAATCTTTTATACACTGTTGTAAAAGTTTGCGAACATTTTCTAATACTGCTGTGCCATATATTGTTTTATAATATATTCCATTTGTTTGACCCGCATCACATACATTATTACTTAATGGGTCATCTTCAAAAGTATTGGCAAAATAATAGCCAGGTTCTTCGTTGTCTTTTGGATAAACTTCAAAACCTAATTTGCTGTCACTAGGCCATCCTTTTTCACTATAATTCACATACTTTATAAAATGACCTCTTGTCATTGTCCATTCAGAATCAAAACCTGCATATTCTCCAAAAGCATTAGGCTTAATCCCCAGTCCTGCAATTGGACCATTTGATCCATTGAAAAAGTGTGTTCCATCAATATATTCATTTAAGTCCACTGGACTTTCAGCACTGTTTTTAATTTCAGCACCAGCAAGCATTTCTGTTACTTTTTCAAGTGGTGTTTTTGTGCTGTTATCTGGTGCAGCTGGTTCCTGTGGAAGTTTACTATCTTCTTCTTTTATATCACTATTAGCAGTATCAATTTCAACTTGCGATACTGAAATAGCAGTGCTGTCTGTGATTTCAACTTCATTGTTTAATTTATCTGTAATAACGCTTACTAAACCACGAATGCTTGTGGAAATATTTATACTGTTTGGTGCAGTATTTAAAGCATTATTATAAACTGTAAGCACTGTTGCAGGACTATCAGCTTTTTTAATTATTGTATCTGCTGTTTTTTCTGCATTATCAAATGTTAAACTGCTGTCTTTATCCATTAAACTTTTTGCAAGTGTAGTTGTAATGGATATATTATCTGTTTTACCCCTTGGGGCATATAATATGCTGTCATATTCATTGCTGTCTACTGCAATTTTAGCATTTACTGCTGCACTTCCACTTGTTTCTTTAATAAAAGCAGCTAATGGATAATAAGCAGGGTTATTAGCAGATGTAAAATTATATTTGCCGCTACTGTCAGCATTTACACATGCAGTATCGTCTGCCAGCCCATTATTATTTACATCAAGGCATACCTTTGCAGAAGATATTGTTTTTTCTGCATAATCAATTTTGCCAGTTACATCATAAGTTTGTGCAGGTGGTGGAGTGCTATTATCATCTCCGCTGTCAGAACAGGCAGATATTAGCACAGCTGCCACTAAAGGTACTGCAAATAAAATACTTTTTCTCATTTTTCATTCCTTATTTATTTTTTTATCAGCTGATTTTGTATTTTATCATGGGGGGGGGAATGTCAAGTGTTTTTTTACAATATAATAATCTATCCCTAACTTTTCATTGAGAAATATTGAAAAGTGTGGTAGCATAACCCCTTAAATATATATATTAAAGGTTATATTATGGAAAGTTTAGCATCATATTTAAGTGATTTTAGGGATATAGTATGGGGTGTGCCTATGATTTTACTGCTTTTAGGTACACATATTTATCTTACATATAAAACAGGCTTTATTCAGAGAAAAGTACCATTAGGCATTAAGCTTTCAATAACAAAAGATAATGGCTCAGCAGGTGATGTAAGCCAGTTTCAGGCATTAACTACGGCTCTTGCTTCCACTATTGGAACTGGTAATATTATAGGTGTGGGTACAGCAGTATATTTAGGCGGTCCTGGTGCAGTTTTCTGGTGCTGGATAACTGGTGTATTTGGTATTGCTACAAAATATGCAGAATCATTAATAGGTGTAAAATACAGAGTGCAGTCAAAAGACGGTAGAATGTTAGGTGGTGCAATGTATGCTCTGGAAAGGGGCTTAAATATGAAAAAAATGGCAATCGCCTTTGCTCTTTTTGCTATGCTTGCATCCTTTGGTATAGGCTGTGCCACTCAAATAAATGCAATTGCAGAAGTTTTTGATTCTAACCTTGCTTTTATTGGTGTTCCGCGTATTTACATCGGTATATTTTTTGGTATTTTAACTGCCCTTATTATTATAGGCGGTATTAAATCTATTGCAAGAGTATGTGCAAATTTAGTGCCTTTTATGGCAATATTTTATATATTTGGAAGTATTTATATACTTTTCTTAAATTATGACTATCTTCTTCCAGCCTTAAAAGCAATAATCTTGTTAGCATTTGCTCCAGGCTCTATTGAAGGCGGTTTAGTAGGTCAGGGTATTATAATGGCTGCCAGATTTGGTATTGCAAGAGGGCTTTTTTCAAATGAATCTGGTCTTGGTTCTGCTCCACTTGTGGCTTCAGCTGCACGAACTAAAAACCCTGTAAGGCAGGCACTCGTTTCTGCAACAGGTACATTCTGGGATACTGTTGTTTTTTGTCTTATTACTGGTATCGTTATTGTTTCTACAGTTATGAAATACCCAGAAGTGCATATGATAAATTTCCAAAACGGCGGTCAGATGACTACTGCTGCTTTTAACCAGATACCTTATTTTGGCTCATTTATATTAATTGTAGCTTTAACAACTTTTGCTTATTCTACAATTTTAGGCTGGTCATATTATGGGGAACGCTGTGCAGAATATCTTTTTGGCAGAAAAGCTATTTTGCCTTATAAACTTTTATATGTGGCAGTGTTAGTGTTTGCTCCAGTGCTTGCTCTTGATATGGTATGGACTATTGCAGATATTTTAAATGCTTTTATGGCAGTACCAAACTTAATTGCTGTGCTGCTGCTTGCATCTCAAATTTCAAAAGATACAAAATTTTATATAGAAAATATTGACCACATACATAAAGAAGAAATTCCAGTGATAGATAAATAATAAACTAAATTAGCAAAAAGATACTTGATAAACAGATAAAAAAATAATATTATCAAATGCAGTTTTTTATATAAGGGAAGAAATATGGTAAATGCGGTTTTTATTGAAGGTTTGATTTATGCAATGATGGTTCTAGGAGTTTTTATGACTTTTAGAATCCTTGATTTTCCAGATATGACAGTAGACGGTTCATTTGCAACAGGTGCGTGCGTTGCAGCTATGTTTATTGTTAATGGTTCAGACTTATATTTAGGTTTAGTTGTTGCAATTATTGCAGGTATTACAGCCGGTGTTTTTACTGCACTGCTTCATACTTTATTAAAAATACCAAATCTTTTAGCTGGTATTATTACAATGACCATGCTTTATTCCATAAATACACGCATCACGAGTGGCAGCAGCTTTGTTCCACTTCCTAATAACAAATATGATACTGCAGTTACAAATGCAGACAGTGCAATTTCAGGATTTTTTAGCAGTTTTGGTATAGAAATCAGTTCAAGTATAAGCATACTTATATTTTTCCTGCTTTTACTTATCTATATAAAAATACTTATAGACATATTCTTCAGAACAGATTTAGGTATCTCTCTTGGTGCATTAGGCTCTAATGAGCAGATGATATTATCGCAGGGTATGAACCCTAATGTATTAAAAGTATTAGGTGTTGGTATGTCTAACGGTCTTGTAGCATTAAGCGGTGCAATGTATGCTCAGTTTACAGGCAGTGCTTCAGTGCAAAGCGGGCAGGGTATAATTGTTGTAGGCCTTGCAGCTGTTATGATAGGTGAATTTTTAATCCGCTCTAATAAAATATGGCTTATTACATTAGGGGTAATAGTAGGCTCTATTATATATAAAGCAATTATTTATTTTGGCTTAAAATACGGCTATGATATAGGTCTTGGACCTAACGACTTAAAACTTATATCGGGTATATTAATAATATTAATTATTGTTGCCAGCAAAATGCAGAAAAAGAAAGGCGGCAGTAAAAAAACTGCAGATAAGAAGTCAAGCCCGGTTATTGACAGTATAGCCCGTGTTGTTGACGGCTTTATTAATAAAACATATCCATTTTGGTTCTTATCACTGTATTTAATACTTTTTATATACCCTATGGTTCTGTTTTTCAAATACTGCCAAAACAGCGAAAATTCTATGTGGATGCTTATTTTTGCTCTGACAGTATTATTTGCCCTGTTTATTCATATAAAAATATTCTTAATGAGTAAATATGGTGCAGAAAGCAAACTTAATATGGCATTTAAAAAAGTATCTTTTGGTATAAATAAACGCAGTAAAACAGTAGCTGGTGCAAATACTGGCGAAGATTATAAAGGTGATAATGTTTTAGTGCTGCAGAATGTTTCAAAAAGCTTTTTTGAAGGTACACCAGATGAAAAACATGTATTAAAAAACTTATCATTAACTGTAAATAAAGGCGATTTTATTACAATAATAGGCTCAAATGGTGCTGGTAAATCTACACTTTTTAATGTAATTGCAGGTACATATAAAGCATCATCTGGCAATATTATATATAAAATGAAAAATATTACAAAAATGCCTGAATACTTAAAAGCTGCTTTTATTGGAAGAATATTCCAAAATCCACTGCTTGGTACAAGCGGCGATATGGCATTAGAAGATAATATGATATTATGCCGTAAAAAAGGTTTTAAACTTCCAATAATCAGCCTTAATAAAAAAGTAAGGAAAGAATTTGCAGACCATGTTGCTCGTCTTAATATGGGACTTGAAAAAAGACTTGCTGATAATGTGGGACTTTTCTCTGGTGGTCAAAGACAGGCTCTTACTCTGCTTATGACAGCTATGAGCCACCCTGAGCTTGTGCTTTTAGATGAACATACTGCAGCTCTTGACCCAGATAACTCTAACAGAGTAATGGAACTTACTTTACAGTTACGAGAAGAATACGGTCTTACAATGATGATGATTACTCACAATATGCAGCATGCTATAAAATACGGCAACAGACTTTTAATGATGGATAATGGTGAAATAATTATGGATATTTCAGGAAAAGAAAAAGAAAACTTAACTGTTGAAGCTATTATGGAAAAATTTAAAGCAATTAGAAAAGATGAGTTAACTGACGAAAAACTGCTTCTTACAAGATAGGTAAATATGATATTAACTGATTTTATACAGGGTTTTTTACTTGAACTTGGTTTAGTAATGACTGTGGGCTTGCAAAGTGCTTTTATATTAAAGCAGGGTATCCGCAGAGAATATGTGATAGTCGCTGTTCTTACATGTTTTTTTAGTGAAACGCTGCTTGTAACAATAGGTATTGCTGGTATGGGGGCATTAGTCCACTCCATACCACATTTATATGAAATAATTACAGGCACAGGCATCTTATTTCTGCTTTTTTATGCAGGCAGGTCATTATATGCAGCAGTTAAAAAAAATGATTATATAGTTATAGATAATGAAGAAATAGGACTTGTTTCTAAAAAAGAAGTGCTTCTTTCTGGGCTTGCATTTGCTCTTCTTAATCCTCATGTTATTATAGACACTACCATAATGGGTTCACTTGCTGCCAACTTTTATCCACATCACTGGATATTTGGTTTAGGTGTAATATGTGCTGCATTTGTATGGTATTCATTTTTAGGCACAATAGGTGCAGCTTTTGCAAAAATTTTAAACCATCCAAAAACTTGGAAAGTTATTAATGTTTTTATTGCTGCTCTCTGTATATATATGGCTTCCCAGTTTATACATAATTTTAATAACCCAAACCATGAGCATAATCATATTAATTTTTTTAATGTGTTTGGAGTGGATGACAGTTTTATAAAAGGTATGCACAATCATGAGGCAGAAACTGATTATAACCATAATGAAAACCATTCCTATGAAGAACATTCTTATGATATGAAGTAATAATAATTTTTATTTTCTAATTTTTTTAATAATATCGCCTGCTGTAATAATTAATGCAAATAAGGCAGGGAAAGTATTAATAAGCAGCTTATTAATATTTTCAATATCTGTAAGCAGGAAATGGATAATCAGCAGCAGCTCAAACAGACCTAAAATATATATTTGTTTAAAAATAATATTATATAATGTTTCTTTTAAATGGTTGTTTTTCTGAGATTCTTTTGTCTCTTTTATGTTTTCTTTTATTATTTTTTCTTTTGTTTCATCACTTAATTCATCTGCATTAGCATAAGTGAGCCTGTATCTGTTATCAAATAAAAGCAGTAAATATATAAATAAGCATATAAGCACTAAACATGAGAAAAAGCAGACTGCGACAAAAAGTATAGTATAATCTCTACGAAATATATACTCTGCCAAAAAAAATATTGTGAATACTGCAATTAAAGTAACAGCTGTATTTTTTAAATTAAATCTATATTTCATATTATTAGTATAAAAGAAAAATCATAAAAGTAAATAGTTTGCTTTATTTTATATCTAAATTAAATAAAGGTATAATTTGTTTTGCAAGTTTGTTGGACTTATTCAAAAAATTTAGATTACTGTCATTTTGAGCCTGATTTTACAGGCGAAAAATCTAAATTATCTATGTTATATTATAATATATTTAAATTATATTCTCTTTTAGATACTTAGCTATAAATCAAGCTCAGTATGACCTAATTTGCTTTAAATTCTCTTGCTGTATTCATTATATGGATTAGTCTAAGTTTTTTTGGGTAAGTCTATATTGTTATTGAATTATTCGTGGTATGGATTGTTTGCTTTGCTCACAATGATATATCTTTTGTAACATCTAGAAAAATAATACATAACAAATAATTAATTTTGATAAAATTATGGATAATATATTGAATATTTTATTCTATATGATATATTAACACAGTATGAGAAAATTATGGGTAAAAATAAAAAATTATTTTAATAATCTATACAGATACTGTTACTTAAAATTAATTATTCCTATAAAGAAAGAGCGGCACAACCCAAAATATATTGCATGGGGCACAGCTGTCGGGCTTTTCTGTGGATTTACACCTATTGTATGGCAGATGAATATAGTGCTGCTTATATGGTTTACTGCTAGATTTTTTAAGTTTCATTTCAGCCTGCCGATAGGGCTTGCATGGACATGGGTAAGCAATTCTTTTACAAATCTGCCTCTTTTTTATTTGTATTATATAACAGGCTCTTTTATTATGGGGCAGGAAACAGGCGGTTATAATGAATTTACAGGCTTTTTTAATAATGGGATAATGGAAGGTATTAAGCAGACCTTTATATTCTGGGGCAAACCGATACTGCTTGGCAGTTTTGTGTTTATGATGTTTTTCTCTATTACAGGATATTTTATAAGCTATAGATATGCATGCAGATTAAGGGATAATTGGAATGTAAAAAGAATGGGAAAAAAGCTTTCAGAAGAAATATCATAATAAGCTTTATTATAAAAAAGTTATATTTGATACTAATTTTATATAATTTCTAAAGAATATTATTTATTATTATACTAAAATAAAAGCCGTCTAAAAGTTATCAGACGGCTTATTCTCCATAATTAATTTATATAAAGTGCCAATATAATTATTTTATGCTTTTGTATCATATTTTTGTAGACCATCGCTGTAGCCTGCATGTTTTTGGATAAGTCTGCCAGTTTCAAGCTCAACAATATCTCCATTTGCTTTTCTGATTTCTGTAACAGGCTCACTGCCACTTACATGTGATGTTTCAATAGTTATAACAGCCTGCACACCTATTGCCGACATTGCATTGGAATTTTTTTCCTCATCAGATAATTCTTTACTGCCGGCACTGCCAATTTGTATACTTTGATACATTGCAAAGCCATATTTTATTGTTAAAGAATTACTGTTTGTGTTAATATCATCTGGATTTAAGTCAAGAGTATCTATGGCATTTTCATCATTTGCAGCTTCTGGAAGTGCATTAGAAATACTGTAACTTTCTGTGCGAACATAAGTATGAGTAATATTGCCATTTTCATCCATTGCAACAGCCATTTGCTGAGCAATTACATTATATACTGAGCCGTCATCTAATGTGCCGCTTTCTTTTTTAGCGGAGTTGAAAAATTCTTCTAATTTTGCATTGATTTCTTTTGCAAATTCTGGGTCAGCTTCCATTTTTTCCTGTAATTTTTCAGGCAGGTACACTGCATAAGAGCGTTCTTCCACAGTAATAGTATTGCCGCCAAACAGTATATCGGAAGTATTTTCCCAGTCACCTAATTTAAAATCAGGTAGATAACCATCATCTGTAGTGTTATATTTCCAGTCAAATTTAGGTTTTTCTATAACTTCTGCTTCAACTTCTTCTACATCTGTAGTGCTGGAAATATCTACACTGTCCATATTTGCTGGCGGAGGCATATTGGCAGAAGAATTTGCAGCTGTTGTGCTGTCATTATCGTTATTTGTGGCGTTTACATCATTACTAGGATTTTGTAAAGTATTTAAATAATTAAGATATATGCTGTTATTTATTATCATAAAAAGCCTCCGCTTTAATTATGATGATTTTATAGCAAGCTATATGCCAAAAAGTGATGAATGTAAAATTATGTAATATATTACATAAAAACTTATTAAAAATATGTGTTGCATTACATAAAAAATAGTATATAATGCGTAATATATTCCATAAAAATGATTTATAGAAAATACAGGTGCAGTATGCTGGACAATTTTTTTATAGAAAGCAAAAGATTTATCAAAAAAAATAATTTGCCATATAAAAGATATTTTATAGAAACCCATAAGTTATCCCATAGATTATCCATTATACAGGGAGCAAGAGGTATAGGCAAAACAACAACAATTGCTCAATATTTATCTAATTATGAAATGGATAAAGTGCTGTATATAAGCCTTGATAATATATTAATGAGCAATAATCATAAAATTATAGAAATAGCAGAAGAATTTGAGAAAAATGGAGGTCATATTTTATGTTTAGATGAGATACATAAATATACAAACTGGTCTCAGGAGCTAAAAAATATTTATGACAAATATGATAATCTTAAAATAATAGTTTCTGGCAGTTCTGCAATGCATATACATAAAGGTAGTTATGATTTAAGCAGAAGGGCGGTAGTATATAATATGGAAGGAATGAGTTTCAGGGAATTTCTGAACCTGCATTATCAATATGCTTTTAATAACTACAGATTAGACGATATAGTAGAAAATCATGAAGAAATAGCAGAGTTAATTATAAATAGTCTGCATAATATTAAAATAATTCCTTTATTTAAAAAGTATTTAGACTATGGATATTACCCATATTCAATTAGTATGAATAATAAAGATGATTTTTATAAAACATTACAACAGAGTATAAATGCAGCTATAGAAAGTGATTTAATATCAGTATATCCTAATTTAAGCGGGGTAAGTATAAATAAAATTAAAAAGTTGCTTTTAAGTATAATGTCTAGTGTTCCATTTAAGCCTAATTTTTCAGAGTTACAAAAAATACTTGATATAAAAGATACTAGAACATTAAAAGAATATTTAGTATATCTTGATGACGCAGGAATAATAAAAATGCTGATGGCAAATAGTATGGTTTATAAAAATATTGGTAAGCCAGAAAAAATATATATGGCTGATACTAATATTATGAATTTAGCCAGCAAAGATATTGGTAATATGCGAGAAACATTTTTCTTTAATCAGTTAAGCTGCTATTATTCAATAATATCTAATAACAAAGGTATTTACAGTAATAAGTCAGGTGATTTTATATGTGAAGAAAAATATATATTTGAAGTTGGTGGTAAAAATAAAGATTTTAATCAAATTAGAAATACAGATAACTCATTTTTAGCATTAGATGACATAGAGATAGGATATAAGAAAAAAATTCCATTATGGATATTTGGTTTTCTATACTAAAAAAGCCCTCAAAATGAGAGCTTTGTATTTATAAGTTTTAGTTATAAACTTATTTTGTAACGCTTTTTACTAATTCTGCAAAAGCTTCAGGAGCATTTATAGCCATTTCTGAAAGAACTTTACGGTTTAAATCGATACCAGCTTTTTTCAGATTACCCATAAGTTTGCTGTATGAAGTATTGTTTAATTTAGCAGCAGCAGAAAGACGAGTAATCCATAATCTTCTCATGTCTCTTTTTTTCCTGCGTCTGTCTCTGTAAGCATAGCATAAAGCTCTTTCAACAGAAGGGCGGGCAATATTATAAACTGTCCTTCTTCTGCCTCTAAATCCTTTTGCTAATGCAAGTATGTTTTTTCTTCTTCTTCTGGTTTTGTAACCACCTTTAGCTCTAGGCACTTGTTCCTCCTTGTTAAGTCTTTTTGACTTAGGTTATTTGTTTTGCCTGTCATACGGCGGCCTAATGCCGTATACATAGCGAGATTAAAGCTATAAGATATAAATATCTTATGCATAAGGCATAATGCAGCGTATATTTGCTGCCACTGTGCCAGTGATAACACCAGTTTCTTTTAACTGGCGTTTACGCTTCCTGCTCATACCAGTAGCAATGTGTCTCATTCCTTGTTTTTTGAAAATGAGTTTACCATTAGCACTGATTTTAAAGCGTTTTTTTGCACCCTTATGGGTTTTCACTTTGTGCATAGCCATGTTTACTCCTTTATAGATTCTAGCTTTACAAAAATAAGCGTTTATTTAGCTGCCTTTGGGGCAATAATAATCATTTGCTGTTTGCCTAATATTTCAGGCTTTTTCTCCATAACGCCTAAATCTTCCACATCTACAGAGATTTTATTTAAAAGCTCGGTGCCAGAGTCAAGAAACATTATTTCTCTGCCACGGTAGCGGATAACTATCTTGACCTTATCACCATCAGTTAAAAAGCGTCTTATATGTTTAAGTTTAACATTATAATCATGCTCTTCAATTTTAGGGCGGAACTTAATTTCTTTAACATCTACCTGATGTTGACGCTGTTTTTTACGAGCCTCTTTTTCTTTTTTGTTTTTTTCAAACTTATATTTACTGTAGTCCATAATACGACATACAGGAGGCTTTGCATTAGCGGCAATTTCCACTAAATCCAGTCCTTTATCCTTAGCAGCATCAAGTGCTTCATGCAACGATAAGATACCAAGAGCCTGTCCGTTATCATCAATAAGGCGGACTTCAGATACTATTATCTCATCATTAACCCTTTCTTTGTCTCCATCTTTAACTGACGGTATGATACACCTCCATAAGAGAAATAATTCTCTAAATACCTTTCTAGCCTATATATAATATTATTCAGCCCATAATTCAAGAGATTTTGAATCTACTAATGATTTTAATACACTAATATATGTAGAAAAATCAAGATTATTTTTTGTTTCGCCATTTCTTAATCTGACAGAAACTTTATTTTCATTCATCTCATTGTTACCTACAACTATCATATGAGGCACTTTTTCCATTTGTGCTTCTCTGATTTTGTAGCCTATTTTTTCATTTCTTAAATCTTTTTCTACTCTTATACCAGCCTGTTTTAATTCTCTGTATAATTTTTCTGCATATTCTGCACTTTCATCAGTAATGTTCATAATTTTAACCTGTACAGGAGATATCCATACAGGGAAAGCACCTGCAAAGTGTTCAATTAATACACCTAAAAATCTATCAACAGAGCCTAAAATAACTCTGTGCAGCATAACTGGACGGTGTTTTTCACCGTCCTGACCAATATAGCTTAAATCAAATCTTTCTGGCAGGTTAAAGTCGCACTGAATTGTAGCACACTGCCAAAGTCTGCCGATAGCATCTTTTAATTTAATGTCAATTTTAGGACCATAGAAAGCACCATCGCCTTCATTAACTGTATAATCTAAACCTTTAGCTTCTAAAGCATCAATTAATGCTTTTGTTGCAGTATCCCATATTTCTACTGAGCCAATAAATTTTTCTTCCGGCCTTGTAGATACTGTATGTATAAATTCAAAGCCAAATATATCCATTACAGTTTTAACAAAATCTAAGATATTTGTAATTTCTTCTAAAAGCTGGTCCTCTCGGCAGAAAATATGAGCATCATCTTGAGTAAATGCTCTAACACGCATAAGTCCGTGTAAAACACCTGATTTTTCGTGTCTATGTACTGTACCAAGTTCAAAATATCTTAATGGTAAATCTCTGTAACTGTGTAAATCATTTTTATATATCATAATATGAGATAAGCAGTTCATTGGTTTAATACCAAATTCTATACCGTCTATCTCAGTAAAATACATATTCTCTTTGTAGTTATCATAGTGACCAGAGCATACCCATAAATTTTTTTTAAGGATAGCAGGGCCGTAAACTATATCATAGCCTCTTTTAATATGTTCTTCTCTTTCAAACTGTTCTAAAACAGCCCTAAGCATACCACCTTTAGGCAGATAAATTGGGAAACCAGCTCCTGCTTCTTCTTCTATTGTAAAGAGCTTCAGCTGTTTGCCAAGGCGTCTGTGGTCGCGTTTTTTAGCTTCTTCAAGCATATTTAAGTAGTCATCAAGTTCCTTTTTAGAAAACCATGATGTGCCGTATATTCTTTGAAGTTGTTTATTGTTTTCATCACCTCTCCAGTATGCACCAGCAACTGATAAAAGTTTGAAATGTTTTATTTTGCCAGTGGAAGCAATGTGCGGACCACGGCAAAGGTCAGTAAAATCACCCTGTTCATAAAGAGAAACTGTATCAACACCTAAATCTTGAATGATTTCTACTTTATATTTTTCATCTTCTTTTGTAAAATGGTCTATTGCATCACCAGCAGAAATTTCTTTTCTGGTAATAGCAATATTTTCAGCTGAGATTTTTGTCATTTCTTTTTCTATTTTTTCTAAATCTTCCACAGTAAATGGAGTGTCTCTGTCAAAATCATAGTAGAAGCCGTTTTCTACAACTGGTCCAATAGTAACTTTTGTTTCTGGATAAAGTCTTAAAACAGCCTGAGCCATTAAATGAGCTGTAGAGTGTCTAAGAATTTCTAAAGCTTCTTCATCAGATTCTGTTAATATTCTTATGTTATCTCCATTATGGAGTGCAGTATTTAAGTCAACAAGTTTGTCATTAATTACGCCTGCTACTGCTTTTTTAGCAAGGCTGTTAGAGATTTTTTTAGCAGAATCTAATATTGTAGAATTATCTTCTAATTCTAATTTGCCGCCGTCTGGCAATGTGATATTCATAATTAGCTCCTTATACATTTGCAGTTGTATGAGCTGCACATATCTAATCTAAAAGTATATAGGCGAGAGCGGGATTGAACCGCTGACATTTGCCACGTCAAGGCAACGCTCTCCCACTGAGCTACACGCCTAAAAGCTTATATAGTAAATAAAGTTTATAATAGTAAAAAAGATATTAGTCAATACAAATCATATTATTTTATTCAAAAAATAATTACTATTTTGGTGGAAAATATTTAAGAGCGATTTTTTTTCCTGCAATCTGTCCTGCAATACCAAAAGCCATAAATATAAATATATACCAGAATGAAAAACCTGCAGAGCGGCGAAGTATTGCAGCTACAGGTATTGGTGCATGAATACTTAAAAACCACATTATACTGTATGATGTAAAACGACTTCTAAACATACCAAAAGGCAGATTTAGAAAAAAACATATAATACCTATTTTAAAAATTGTAAAAATTGTTTCATAACTCATAATATTTATGTTATAATTATTTTATATTAATTTGTAAAGGTGCTTTATGGGTAAAAAGTTAGTAATCTACTTAATATCTACATTATTATTTATTGCAGGCTGTAATAAAAATAATGAAATAAAAGAGAATTTGGATATTCAGCAGGATAATATTTCCAGCAGCAGTAAAGAAGAAGCAGAGTTAGAGCTGATATCTGAAAATGGAGAAGTTATTCACAATGCTCAAGTTCCAACATCAGACGGGGAAGGGATAGATGTTATTACATCAGTCCAGGCAGATAAAAATATACCTGCTGCTGCAAATGAAAATGATATGTTTGTATTTTTCCGTGCAATAAATGATAATGATACTGCAAAAATAAGTGAATTTTTAAATAAAGGTTTTGATATAAATGCAATGAATAAAAATGGGGAGAATGCAGTAAATGCTGCTATTGCTTCAGGCAGTTATAATGTTTTACAGTTTTTGATTGATAATGGAGCAAATTTAAACAGCACATCAGATACAGGTATTCCGCCACTTAGTCAGGCGATTTTAGAATACAATAAACAGGCAATAGATATACTGCTTAACAGTAAAAAAGTTGATATGTATTATGTATGGGGAGATATGTGGACAGGTTCACCATTATATATAGCATGTTCAAAAGCTAATGTTTATGCACTTGAAAAAATGGTGGAAAATGGTGCAGATTTAAAATATGATTTCAGTGAATATAATGCTGTGCCTTTAATGCACTATGCTTTAAATTATAGACAGTTTATAAAAAATGAAGAATATAGAGAATTGATTGCATTTTTAATATTGAATAAGACAGATATTAATGCAAAGAATAATCAGGGACAGACACCTTTAATGGCTGCTTTACAAAATGGTGATATAGATGCTTTTAATGCCTTAATTGCAGGTGGTGCAGATACTGCAGTAAAAGATAATAATGGCAAAACAGCACTTTTTTATGCAGAAAATTTAAAAGGTTCATCAATGCTTCCTGATAATGAATATGAAAAAATAATTACTTTATTATCAATAGATAATGGGACAAAATAATATAATATATCAGGTGCTGGCAGTAGGTATAGTTTTTTTGATGCACTTACTATATTTTCTGCCTTTTTGCTTGATATTATAGGCTTTTAATGCTGTGGCAGTATAAAGTTCTTGCAATTAATATAATATTAAATATAGTATTAACTTTAATATTTGTTATTGCAGGCTCTACTTTATCTAAAAAAGTATTTGGCTGATTATAAAATTGGAGCAGTAAATGTATTCAAATTCCTATGGAGAATCTTTTAGAATAACTACATTTGGAGAAAGTCATGGTGCAGCAGTTGGTGTAATAATAGATGGCTGCCCCTCAGGCATAGAGTTAAATGAAGAATATATACAAAAAGAACTTGATAGAAGAAAACCTGGGCAGAGTAAAGTATCTACTCTCCGTAAAGAAGATGATAAAGTAGAAATTCTTTCAGGTATTTTTGAAGGCAGAACAACAGGTACTCCAATAGCATTAATGGTAAGGAATACAAGCCAGAGAAGTCAGGATTATGATGATATAAAAGATTTATTTCGTCCAGGTCATGCAGATTTTACATACTTTAAAAAATTTGGCATCAGAGATTACAGAGGCGGCGGCAGAGCTTCTGCCAGAGAGACAATAGGCAGGGTGGCTGCGGGAGCAGTGGCAAAAAAAATACTTGCTTTAAAAGACATAGATATTTTTGGCTATATTGTGCAGATTGAAAATGTAAAAGCAGAAGATTTTGAAAGAGATTTTATAGAGCAGAACCCAGTGCGTACAGCAGATAGAAAGGCTTATCCATTAATGGAAGAAGCTATTTTAAAAGCTAAACAGGAACTTGATTCTGTAGGCGGTGTAGTTGAACTCTGTATAAAAAATGTTATGGCAGGTATTGGTGAGCCTGTGTTTGACAGGCTTAATGCAAGGCTTGCATATGCAATAATGAGTATACCTGCTGTAAAAGGGATAGAGTTTGGTGCAGGCTTTAAAGCTGCATCTATGCGTGGAAGTGAAAATAATGATGAAATTACACCAGATGGCTTTCTTTCAAATAATGCAGGAGGCACACTTGGTGGTATATCTTCCGGGCAGGATATTGTATTAAGATTTGCTGTAAAACCTACATCATCTATATTAACATCAAAAAGAACAATTGATAAAAATGGTAAGGCAAAAGAGATTGTTACAAAAGGCAGGCATGACCCATGTGTTGCTACCCGTGGTGTTGTTGTAGCAGAAGCAATGGCAGCATTAACTATTGTAGATATGATGATGATACATAGTGGAAGGGATATTATATGAAAAAGCTTTTATCTTTTACAGTAATATTAATGATATTATTCAGCTTTGGATGTTCAACTGCTTATAAAAAATATAACCAGAGAATAGCAATTTCAGTAACACCAAAAGAAATTTTTGATATAGATGTAGAGCTTAGGTTTGTTTCTGCTTCGTCTCTTGAAAAGAAAGAAATGAGAAAAAAACTGGCAGAGCAGGGGCTGCAGGTATTTACTGGATATACAAGGGGTATGATACAAGGAACAGTTATTCCAGACAGGCAGTTTATTGCTTCTATCCGCAGTTTCGTAATAAGATATAAGCCTTATGTAAACAGTAATGAGAAACTGATATTTGATGAAATACTTAAGGCTCTTGATGAACTAGATTTATATCTTGATAAAGTAGAAAACTAATCTTTTCCGTATATAAATTTACATATCTTAACTGATTCAAGTCCTGCAATTTCTATTACCAGTTTAGAAAATTCATCTACAGAAAGCCTGCTGCCTTGTATAAACCAGTGAATAAGCAGGCTGACCATTCCAGAAACATAATATTCTATATAATATTCTATATTTTCTTTGTGACAGTTTGCTTTTTTTGCTTCATTTAAAAGGTTTTCTTTGAGCATTTTTTTCATACGCACCATAAATCTAGGATTGTCATTTTTAGTAAAAAGCACTCGCAGATATTTTTCATTCTTTTTGTATTTATTGATAATAATGGAAAGTTTATCTTGATTATATGTTTCATCTATTATGAATGCCTGAATTAGATGTGAAATTTCTTTAATTTCAAGCATTACTTCTCTTTCAATGGCATCAAACATTTCATATATGTTTTTGTAATATGAGTAAAAAACTCCGCGGTTATATCCTGCCAAATCTGTAATTTCTACGATTCTGATTTTACTGATATCTTTTTCAGTATACAGTTTCCAGAATGCATCTCTTAATATTTCAGGTGTTTTTAATTTTTTTTTATTTTCCATAAATTTATCCTTAATATATATTATATTTTATTTTTAAGAAATACAACAAAAAAAGACAAGTTGTTGAATAAAAATAATTTCTGCTAAAAGTTTATCATATTTATAAATATGTTATAAAATAAAAATTTTCATTGATTGTTGTATTATAAAGTGTTATATAGCACCATATTAAAAAATATAACAGAGTGTGTTATGGAGCAGGAAAAATCAGATATAAAATACAAGTTTTTTTTAGATGGCATAAGACTGTCTCTGCCAATATGTGCTGGGTATATTCCACTAGGATTTGCATGCGGTATAGTATGTGCAGAAGCAGGTATGAGTGTAATACAGATATTTATGATGTCGCTGCTTGTGTATGCTGGTGCAGGTCAGTATATTGCAGGGGGAATGATTGCTGCAGGAGCATCACCGCTTTCAATTATTATTACAACTTTTATAGTTAATTCCAGACATATATTATATACATCTGTTTTATATCCATACATATCTAAATGGAGCTTTTTTAAACAGTCGCTTTTTGCTGCACAGATTACTGATGAAGTGTTTGCTGTGCATTCAAGCTATATGAATAACAATAACAATAATACTGTAACAGCTTTTACATTAAATATTTTTTCTCATTCTTCATGGATTATAAGCAATACTATTGGCGGAATATCTGCAAGTCTTATTCCTGACAGTTCAAAATTTGGTCTTGATTTTACATTATATGCATTATTTGTTGCATTAATTCTACCCCGTCTTGTAAATGCTGCACAAGGTGTGGCATTAATTACAGGTGGGATAATTGCAACTATTTTCGCTCTTTTTAATATGGTATATATTGGTATTATTGCTGGTGCCGCAGCGGGAGCGTTTGCAGGATATTACACAGGCAGGAGGCTGCATTATGCTGAACAGTAGTCCACTTGAATACATTTATATAGTAATAATAGGTATGGCAGCAGTAACATATTTTTCAAGAGAACTTCCATTTGTAATATTAAAAGGTAAAAAGCTGAAACCTGCTATTGTAGAGTGGATGGGTTATATTCCAATTGCTGTGCTTGCTGCCCTTCTTATTCCTGCATTGCTTGTAGATAATGACAGTAAGAAATTATTTATTTCTTTAGATAATTTATTTCTAGTTTCAGGTGTTTTTACATTTTTATTTGGAGTTTTTGTTAAAAATTTATTTGTAGTGATAATTTTTGGGGTTACACTGCTTGCTCTGCTTAGGTATTTTACATAAAAAGCCTATTGCATGATATATAAAAATATGCTATCGAATACAAGATACTAAGCTTTAATCATTATTTTTAAAGGTGGGTAAAATGGGTTTATTAGAAAGGTTTAGAAGAAGTGTTGCTTTAAAGGTATTGGTTCCGCAGGTCCTTATAGTAATAGTAGCGTTAGTTGTTGTTATCATAGTTTCTGTAGTTGGTATCAACAAAATGAGTGAAGATGCTATAAAAAGAGAAATCAATATGCTGTCAATGCAAGTTAATGCAGAAATAGGAAACAGACAGCGTCTGCTAGAGTCAAATGTAATGACATTAATAAATTATCCTAGTTTAATTAGTGCTATGGAAAATAATGACTGGAATAGTGTAGAGGCCATAGTTAAAAGTGTAAAAGCTGGTTTAGATAATATTAAAAAAGTCAATGATGGTTCAAATGCAGTTTCTCCTGTAAATATCAGGGTGACAGATAAAAATGGTAATGTGATTGCATCTTCTGCATCATATAATATTAAAGGTCAGAGCCATGCAAATAGATGGAGTTTTAAAAAAATGAGTGCTGATAGTGGATTTTTATCTACTATAGATTATGGTGACCCGGGAATATTGATTAGAACAATGGCACCTGTTGTTAAAGATGGCAAAATGTTAGGAACAATAGAGATGCTTGAAAATGTAAATGATACTCTTGCTGGTTATGCAATGAGAAATAATTTCAAATATATGATATGTCTTGAAAAGTCTCTTTTAGGTGAAGCTGGTGGAGCAATTAAAGATAAATTATATTTTAATGATGATTTAATTACAAATCCTGATGATGTGAAACAAGAAACTCGGTTAGTAGAAGCTGTTACAAAAGGTAATTTAACGAAAGATTCAAATTATTTACTTGCTATTAACCACTTTTTTGTCCCTATTTCACTTTCTACCACCCCAAAAACATCTGGAGTAAATATTGGTGAAACAAGTCCAAGAAGAATTGGAACTATATATTTTGCTACTCCTGAAGAAAATGTATTAAAAGTTGTTGATAGTGCAAGATTAGTTGCTCTTGAGCTTTTAGCTGCATTTCTTTTTTCATTTATCATATCTACTATATTAGTAGCATTTATTTTAGGAATAAATGTATTAAAACCTTTAAAATCTCTTGCTGTTGCATTAAGGGATTTATCTGAAGGTGATGGTAATTTAAGAATTCGTTTAGGGTTTAAAAGTATAGATGAATTTGGCAGAGCAGCAGGATATGTTGATAAATTTATAGAAAGAATCCAACAAACAATTGTTGTCGCCGTTGATGCATCAACTGAAACATCTTCTGCTTCAGAAGAACTTTCTTCTACATCTTATGAGCTTTCAAGCACAATTGCTGAGCAAATGCAGCTTGTATCAGATACTGAAGAGTTGATTTCAGATATTGGTAAAAACCTTGATATTACAGAAGAAAGAGCAATCAGTACTACTGAAGATTTAGAAGAAACTCGTGAAATATTTAATCACTTTGTAGAAAGCTTGAGCAGTCTTGTTGCAAGTGTTAATGAAGAAAATGAACAACAGAAAATTGTTTCTGATAAAATGAATGAAGTTACTGACAGAGTAAAAGAGATTACAGCAGTATTAACAATTATTTCTGAAATTGCAGACCAGACAAACCTGCTTGCACTTAATGCATCTATTGAAGCAGCAAGAGCAGGAGAACATGGTAAAGGGTTTGCAGTTGTTGCAGATGAAGTAAGAAAACTTGCTGAAAGAACCCAAGATTCCCTTGATAACATTAATAAAATGGCTAAGATGATTATCCAAAGTGTTGAAGAAACATATCTTCTTGTTGAAAAATCTTCTGATGGCATTAGGGAAGTTTCAAATAGTGCTGGTAAATTTATTGAAGAAGGTAATGAGGCAGTTGTCCGCCTTACAAATTCTGCAGAAGTATCAAGTGATGTTGTTAAGAAAACATCTTATATTGCAGTAAAAGTTAAAAGCTTAATTGAAGGTGCTCATACACTTGTTGATTTATCATCTAACAACAAGGTTGCAGGTGAAAATGTAAGCCAGGTTTCTGAACACTTAGCATTTAAGTCTGGTGAGCTTAATAAAGTATTAGGTAAATTCCAAGTATAATTTTTAAACATTACTCTACTTATGGCTGTGCTGAAAAGTATATCAGCACAGCTTTTTATTTAGAAGATAAATATTAAAAATTTATATAGATGAAATTTTTAATAAAAAGGGAGCTATAGGAAGTAGCGACGCGATAGCGTAAGCGAAAGCCGAACTTGTTTCGGCAGAGCGTGTATTAAAAATTTCATGGACGAAATTTTTAATAAAAGTAAAACGGAACTGCCATGGATGAAAGTTTTTTAAAAAGTCTTAATGTTTTATATGTAGAAGATGAAGCTGATATTATTTCGCTTGTAGAAAAAAGATTTGCACCAAAATTTAATCAGTTTGTATCTGTTACTTCTGCAGAAGAAGCAATAGATACATTTAAAAATAACAATTTTGACTTGATTTTGACAGACTATCTTTTACCAGGTATAAATGGTATGGAGTTTGCCAAAGAAGTTCTGAAAATAAAATCAAAAGTGCCAATCATATTAATTACAGGTTATGTAGATATGCAGTTTTTTGTGGAAGCTATTAATATGGGTATTACTCAGTTTGTATCTAAGCCTATACAGTTTAAGCTTTTAAGAAATGCTATTAATAATGCTGTAGAATCTGTTGTATTAGAACATCTGCTTAATAAAAGTAGAGAGCAGGAATTAGAGCTTTTAAAATATAAAGATAAGTATAACACTATGCAGCATGATGCTGCCTTAAGGAAAGAGATGCATATTATGCGTAATGATATGTTTAAAAAATACTATCATGATGGTGATAATCCTGTTACTTATAATGGCTGGCAGCTGGAAGTTTTTTATAGAAGTTTGGATATTGTAAGTGGTGATACTTATACATGCAGAACTCTTGATAATGGTAATTTAATTATCTTTATTGCAGATGCAATGGGTAAGGGTATTTCTGCATCTATTACATCATTACTATCTGTTTCTTTGTTTAACTATATAATTAAACAGCAGAATCTTTATAAAGATGTATCTGGTGAAGAAGAAATCAGACTTATTGTGGAACAGTGTGTATCTTTTATGCGGGAAAATCTTGTAGAAGATGAAGTATTGTGTGCAATATTTGCTTACTTTGACTTTAAAGAGAATAAACTAAGGTATGTATCATTTTCAATGCCAAGGCTGCTTTATATGACAACAAACGGTAAAGTAGAAAAACTGCCATCTAATAATCTGCCGATAATGCCTTATGCAGTTGATATATGTATAGATTCTGTTGATTTATCAAATATATCAAAAGTTGCATTATTTACAGATGGTATAGTAGAATCAGAAACAAAAAATGGAGTGTTATATTCTACTTATTTAAATGAAGATTTTTTACAGTCACCGTTTCTTAAATCTTTTTTAGGCAATGTTTATAATCACTTAGACAACTTTGGTGATGATACAACTGTATTTTTTATCAGAAGACCATTTACAAATATTATAAAAGAAAAAGTATATTATTTTCCTACACGATACGACAAGCTTGATGAGGCGTCAGAAATTATTCGTCAGGAAATGACGGACTGTTGTATAGATGCTGATGAGCATGATTCTTTTTTTACTGCAATTTCTGAGTGTATAATGAATGCTTATGAGCATGGAAACCTTGCAATTACATTTGACATTAAGCATGAATTAATAAAAAATGGCGATTATGAAATAGAACTCTTGAAAAAAGAAAAAAATAATGATAAGATGATAACAGTTAGATTTGTCTACTGTGATGATATTGAAAGTAAATATATAATTATTGGTATTCGTGATGAAGGTGCAGGATATCCAGAAACAGTATTTAAAAATGCTATAGGCGATACTACTAAGTTTAATGGTCGTGGTATCAAAATAATTGACTATTATACAGACATTTTCTTCTTTTCAGAGGATAGAAGGGAAATATTTATTGGTATAAAAGTTAAATAAAGATATAAATTTTTTTATGAGGTA
>CAJUJZ010000015.1 GCA_910586745.1 uncultured Mucispirillum sp.
AAAGACTATATTACAGCATTTGCTTTATCAGAAAAAGGATGCATAGAAAAAAACGGCGAAGCATGCTATATTCTTGCAAATATTTATTATATGGGGCTTGCTCATCAGACAGACCATGTAAAAGCGGCAAGATATTATATTAAATCATGCGAAATAGGCAACGGCAGAGCATGTTATATGATGGGTAAACTTTATTCTGAAAGCAGAATTATACCAGAAGACATTGACCAGTCAGAAGCATATTACAGAAAATCAAATAAAATACTTACAAAAGAATGTAATGCAGGAAATCCTGAATCATGTCTTTATGCTGGAGCATTATATTTATACAGCAAAGGTGTGCCACATGATACAGATAAAGCATTAGGCTTTTTTGATAAATCATGCAAAATGGACTATGCTTCAGGCTGCTACACTATAGGATATCTTTTAAATACGGGCAGATATAGTATTATGAAAAATCATGATATGGCTGCAAGCTATCTTAATAAAGCATGCAGACTAGGTTATAAAGAAGCATGTAAATAAAGTCCATAGATACTTCGCCTTACAGGCTCAGTATGACATAGCTGCAGTATTTGTATTATTTGAAAGTGCATTTATCCAATAATTTTACTTATTAATAATATTGCGTGGAGCAGATTTATTATATCTTCTAACTTGATAAAGTTGTGGTGCAGGCTCTTTTTTGTATTCTTCTGATATTTTCATTTTATATTCATCTATTAATCCAGCTCCTTTAACTATATTTTTAGAAACAAAATAATGATTACCATAATTATAATATATCGGCATATTAATTGCTATATCAAGACATATATCATACATTAGGGGGTATATTATGGAAATAAATTCTTTAAATTCATTATATGCATTATATTCAGTAAATAGTGTGGAAAAAAGTTCCACAAAAATAGTATCTCAAAATGAAAATCAGTCTTCTGATATGGATAAAGTAAATATATCAGAAGAGGCTTTAAAGCTTGCTCAAATCTCTAATAATAGTGATGCAGAAGAAATAAAATCAACAAATGAAATTTTAAAATCAGACAAAGCAAGTGATTATACAGAAGAAGAAATGCTTACATTATTAAATGGCAGAATAAATGGAGATTTGCCAAATAAAGATGGTGTATTACCTGAAAATAAGGCATTATTACATCAGTTAGAAAGTATGCAAATAGACATAGAAAATAAATATCCAAATTTAGATGATTTATATGCTAATGGATATAATGAAATAACTGCAATGAGATCTTTTGTAGCACATGCTGGAGAATATGTAAAAGTAACAATAGAAGATGCTGTAAGATTTATGCAGACAGAGCATAAATCACAAGAAATGTGTTATACTGATATTACTGCAAATATGAATTATGAAGAAGGCTTAAATTACATTAAATCAGTAGATTCTTTAACCGATATTATTTTATTAAATGCTAGAATGTGGGCAGATGACAGTTTAAGTGAAGAATATAAAAATAATATGTATCAGCAGTTATTAGATAGATTTATGGAAATAGATAAAACACCTGAAAATATTGCCCGATTTCATTTAGACCCGGAAGAATCAGCAAGATATTATAAAAATCATAACAAACCCCTTAATATTGAAACAGCAAAACAAATAGCAGACAGCATATCATAGGTCATTACTTAATATTATAATAACTTATAAAAAATAACCCAGACTGATATAATAAGTATCAATCTGGGTTATATATTTTTTAATTTATTACAATGCTAAAAATTTTATCTGCTTTTTATTTTACTTAATATTCTTAATATTTCAAGATAAAGCCATATAATTGTTAAGATTAAGCCAAAAGCTGCATACCATTCCATATATTTTGGCATCTGCATTGATGAGCCTTTTTCTATAAAATCAAAATCAAGAATTAAATTTAAAGCCGCCACAACTATTATAACAGCATTAATACCAATGCTTAATGAAGAATTACCATAAAACCACTCTGGGCGGATACCAAAAAATGATAATATAAACAATACAACATACGATATGGCTATTGCAGCAGTTGCTGTTATTATTACAGACTTAAATGTTTCTGTCGCTTTAATTACACCTATTCTATAAAGAATAAGCATTGTAAAAAATGCAATCATTGTATAAGCAACAGCTTCAAATACAATACCATTATACTTCTGGTTTAAAACTATAGAAATTACTGTAACAACAACACTTTCTAATACTGCATATACTACAGATAAAACTGGTGCAGTTGTCGGCTTAAAAGATATAATAAGTCCAACAAAAAAAGCACCTATAGCAGATGCCATAATTACTGCATTTAAAGAGCCATAAAAATTAGGCAGATAAGACATTACAATAAAGCTTGTAAGAATAAAGACAAGCCCTAAAATAAATGTTTTCATAATTGAACCATTTACAGTCATACTGTCTGCACTTGAACTGTGACCGACTCTCTCAAATGTGCTGTCACTAAATACTGGATTACTCATTAAGAAACTCCTTTTTAATTTATATTTCTAAAAAATTTGAAACAGCAGCCTTTTGAAAATCTGCATCATCAAGTAAATCTATTCTTTTAAAATTATTAAAGTGCACCTGTAAAAATGTAGGTACATCTTTTTCCTTAAATAATTTAATTGCCTGCACAGCAGCTTCACCAGGACGGTATATTACTTTATTTGCAAACTCTTTTGGTATAAACTCTAAATCAAACATTAAGTTTATTAAATCATCATGAGTTTGGGTAGTATAAAAAATAAGTCCGTCTACCACACCTATACAGTCCCTTGTATAATCTATTACTGAGCGAATATATGACCTTACTTGATAAAGTTCATTAAGCTCGCTTTGAGAAATAACAATTTCAGCAAACCTGTCCCTGTATATATAATAGCCTTCTGGTTTTTCCTGCCCATATACTCTCACAGACATACCAAGAGGCACATTTTGTTTTGCAAGCTCACTTCTAGGGCGAAGCTGAAATTTATTATTAATTATTCCCTGCTTAAGCATTAATTTTACAAACTGTAAAAGTGCTGTTAATGTAATGCCATCAATATTTTTTTCTTTGCTTTCAACAGTTGCAGGTTCTAATTTTTCATTAAATGATGTAATAGGATTTATACCCCTTGGTTTTACTGCTACAAGATTATTATTTCTTAAAAATGGAAAGTGCATATCAGTAAAAAGTTTTGGTGTTGCATAGTGGCAGCGGTTAAGCATATCAAGAGAAAAAATTAACTGGTTTGCCTTATCTGCATTTAAAAGCCTAAAAAAGTGTGCAATATCATAGCTTTTGCTGCCTCGTGGCATAATCATTTCATACTGCTGCGTGCCTATTTCAAAATTAAGATACCTAAACATATCCATTTTTGTTTCTGCTCCATAGCTGTCATTGCCATCAATCAGCACCATAACCCTTTCTATATCTCTTATTTTAAGTTCAGAATATAAAAAATCTGGCAGCATATCGTTATCTATAATATCTCTTAAAGGCTCATTATATGGATGGGTGCCTTCAGATACAATATTATCAATAGCTGCAGAATAGCAGTAATATCTAATGCCACTTCTTTGCTGAATAAGCAGTATCCCGTCAGTGGGTCCTTCTTCTTTTCTTATATCAAAGGAACTTTTATAACTCTGCTCTGGACTGAAATCATTAATAGATACCGTTTCATCTGTTTCTTCTACTGTATCATTAATATTTTCTTCTATATTATATTCCTTTGCCTCATCTTTTTTTATTTCTGATTTATTTTCAGTATTAAAGAATTTTGCAGATGACGATATTTCACTTATATCTATTTCAATATTTTTTTTTATTACCTGCTGACATGCAAGGCGGTATCCTGCATCAATATTAACTTTTGCTAATATAAGCGTTTCCTTATATACAGGTTTTGGAGGGTTTGGACTAATATATCGCATTTTACATTTGCCACACTGACCTGCTCCATTGCATAATGTAGGGTTTATAAGGTTTTTATCAATTAGCAGTTTATACATATTTGTGCCTGATTTTGCTTCTAAAGTAATATTCCTGCATGGTATGCTTACCGTATAACTTTTTTTGGAAAAAAACATCTAACCCCTCGTAATAAAATATATAATTATTAATTTAAATATTTAAAATGATACTTTTTTTAAGTATATACTATATAATATGTGTATGCAATAATTAATTATTTCTGTTTCATACTTGAATTTCTATAACCACACATAACTGAAAAATAAATTCCTTTAAGCTTGATAAAATATGTACTGTATCTTATTAAAGCAAACTTATAGGAAATTAAGTAATAAAAAGAACGAAATAACATAATAGTATCTATCAAATTTGGCACAACAGCTATGAAAATATTATGATTTATGTTTTCTAACAATAAAAACAGAGTTAGCTGATTACTGTGACTTAATGCAGCTGTGAAGAAATTTTATATCACATACAAAATCATCAAGATTATCTTTTGATGATTTTTCTGTTTCTACAGAAATAACTGCATTTTCTGGAATAAGCGAAAACAGCATATTAAAATCAAAAGTGCCTTTTCCTATATTATAATGCTTATCCTGTGTACCATTAATTTGACCGTCACTAATATGAAACATATATGGATTTAAACTTATAAACTCTTTTAAAAAAGATACATAATCAATATGCAGGCTGTTTGCGGCACATATCCCATGACCTATATCTAAACATAAGCCTGCCCCGCTTTCCTGTATAATATACCTTATCTGTTCAGGATTATAACCTACACAAACATCATTTAATGAAAGAGTTTCTGTTTCTACTGCTACGCGATATGGTTTATTTTCTATTAATATTCTTTCATCATTAATCATTTTAATCTGGCGGGCAGTTTCTTTATAATCACCTTTTATGCCTGAATGAAATATTACTTTATCAGCATTAAGATAATCTGCATATTTTAAAGCTTCATAAGCAAGCTTTATATTATCCTTCAGCTTTTCTTCAGAAGAAAAATTAATGCCGTGCATAAAATGAGGTGCATGTATAATATAAGGAATATTCAGTAATTTCCATAAGTGAGCATATTCATCAAAAGATGACGGAATAGCATAAAGCTCTATATAGTCATAAATATTTTCATCATACAGTTTTTTTGCAGTATCTATATAATTTCTATTTACAGACCAGAGTTTTAATCCAAACTTATACATAATTATTCCACAGTAACACTTTTTGCCAGATTTCGTGGCTGGTCTATTTCTCTGTTATTAAGTTTTGCTATATGGTATGCAAAAAGCTGCAGTGCTATTACTGATAAAAATGGAAACAGATATTCTTCCACATTAGGAAGCACTATCACATCTTCCACCCTGTTTTCCAGCAGCTTAAAGCCTTTTTCATCTGTTACAGCTAAGGCTTTTGCTCCCCGTGCCATTACTTCTTCGCAGGCATTTACCATTTTATCATACAGAGCGTCTGCAGGCATTATGCTGATCACTGGCATTTCTGCATTTATTAAAGCTATCGGACCGTGCTTGATTTCTCCAGCAGGAAAGCCTTCTGCCTGCAGATATGTTATCTCTTTTAATTTTAATGCACCTTCTAATGCTATTGGATAGTTTACATTCCTGCCTAAAAATACAAATGTTTTCTGCTGATAATATTTTTCTGCCAGCTTTGATATATGAGCATCTGCTGATACTGCTGCCTCTACTGCTACTGGAAGTTTCGCCAGCTCATTAAGCAGTTTATCTTTTTTCTGTTCATTTATACTGCCTGCGGCATCTGCTGTTAATACTGCTAATGAAAATAAGGCTGCAAGCTGTGCTGTAAATGCTTTTGTTGATGCTACACTTATTTCTGAACCGCATTTTGTATAAAAGGTATGGTCACTCATTCTTGCAAGAGTTGAGCCAAACACATTACATATTGATACTGTTTTAAAGCCTGCTGCTCTTGCTTTCTCTAATGCTGATACTGTATCTGCTGTCTCTCCACTCTGGCTTACAAATACTGCTAATGTTTCGTCCGGCATAGCTGCCTTTCTGTATTTATATTCTGAAGCATATTCTGTCTGACATGGTATATTGCAGAATTCTTCTATCCAGTATTTTGCAGCCATAGTCGCATGGTATGCTGTGCCGCAGCCTATCATTAATATATTTCTTATATTTTTAAGTTCTTCTTTTGTTATTCCAAAAGCTGTATTGATATCTTTTAGTACGGCTTCTATTGTACTTCTTACTGTTACAGGCTGTTCATTGATTTCTTTAAGCATATAATGTTCATAGCCGTTTTTGCTGGTGCTTTCTGCTCCATGCTCTAATGCTATTATATTATAGTATTTTTCATGAAGCTTGCTATCATATATTTTTATTTCATTTTCTTTTAATAATACTATATCATAATCATCTAAATATACAGCACGCCTTGTCCATTGATTAAAGGCTGATACATCTGAACCTAAAAAGTTTTCATTATCTCCTGCTCCGCATACTAACGGACTTTTTACACGGCTGCCTATTATCATGCCTTGTGCTTTTTTCCATAAAACACCTATTGCATAGCTGCCTTCTAATTTTTTAGATACTTCTGATACTGCCTGTAAAAATCTTTCTTCAAAATTATCACTGACTGCCTTTAATTCTTCTTCTAATAAGTGAGCTATTACTTCCGTATCTGTTTCTGATTTAAATATATGACCTTTTTGTATTAATTCTTCTTTTAACGGCTGATAATTTTCTATAATGCCATTATGAACTACTGCTATATCACCTGTGCAGTCGCCATGTGGGTGAGAATTAAATGTTGTAGGCTTGCCGTGAGTTGCCCATCTTGTATGAGCTATACCTGTTGTGCCATGTATGCTGCTCTTTGATACTTCACTTTCTAATACTGCCACTTTACCTACAGACTTTACTATTTTTATTCCCTCTTGTTCTTCTACTGCAAGACCGGCTGAATCATAACCCCTGTATTCTAAGGCTTTTAAACCAGATATTAATACTGCTGAACTTTCTTTTCTACCTGTGTAGCCAACTATTCCGCACATATTTTATACTCTCCATATATTCAAACTGTCAAAAAGTCATTTTTTTGAATTTTAAACAAACAATACTTATTATATTAAAATTATTTGAATGAACTAAACTTAGAGCATGTATCTAAGTTTAGTTCCCATTGCAGCCTAATAAAATGCGGTGAGCATTATTAGGCTGGCAAAAAACTGTCGAAAAAATGTATTTTTTCGACAAGCTGTATATTACTTATTATTTTTAACACATGCTGCCACAAAGCCTGCAAAAACAGGATGTGGCTTATCAACACTTGATGCAAACTCTGGGTGAAACTGGCAGCCAATAAAAAATGGATGGCTTTCTATTTCCACTATCTCTGGCAGTTTGTCATGAAAAGCAGATATTTTAAGACCAGCTTTTTCAAGCCTTTCTGCATATTCTGGATTAAATTCATGTCTGTGTCTGTGTCTTTCTACTATATCTTCTTTGCCATATAGTTTATAAGCAAGAGTATCTTTTTTAATTTTTGCACTATATTCACCAACACGCTGAGTGCCGCCAATATTTACAATTGTTCTCTGCTCATTAAGCATTGCGATGACCTGCTCTTTAGCATTATTATCAAATTCACCTGATGTAGCTTCTTTAATACCTGCTAAGTTTCTTGCAGCTTCTATTACAGCACACTGCATACCTAAACATATTCCAAAAAATGGTATATTATTTTCTCTGGCATAAGTAATGGCAGAAATTTTACCTTCTACCCCCCTGTACCCATAGCCGCCAGGAATAAGAACACCGTCAAAGCCTTTTATTTTATTAATTAAGTCAGCATCTTCTGCTTCAAAATATACATCTTCTACTTTTACGCCTTGATGAAGACCTGCAAGGTATAATGATTCTGCAATAGATTTATAAGCATCTTTCATTCCTGTATATTTGCCTATAACAGCTATGCGTGTAGTTTTAGTTAATTCTTTCTTAACTATATTAAACCATGATGTATCAAACTCTTTTTTAGGTGTAAGGTTAAGCATTTTCATAACAAGCTTATCTATACCCTGTTTATAAAATGCTTCTGGTATTTGATAAATTGATGGGCAGTCTGTTGCTTCCATAACAGCTTCTTTTCTAACATTACAAAAAAGTGCTATTTTTTTCTTAACATCATCATCTAAATGTTTTTCGCAGCGGCAGATAATAATATCAGGCATAATTCCTGATTCTCTAAGTTTTGCAACAGAATGCTGAGTTGGTTTTGTTTTAAGCTCCATGGCAGCACCAATAAAAGGAACTAAAGTTAAATGAATATGCAGAACATTTCCTTTTCCTTTCTCTAAAGTAAACTGTCTGATAGCTTCTAAAAATGGCAGTCCTTCAATATCACCAACTGTACCGCCTATTTCAATTAATGCAACATCAACTTTGCCTTCAAATTTATTTATACGGTTTTTTATTTCATCAGTAATATGTGGAATAACCTGAACAGTATTACCATTATACTGTCCCTTGATTTCCCTTTCTATTACTGTTTTATATATATCCCCTGATGTATTAGTATTATCCTTAGTAGTTTTCATGCCAAGGAAGCGTTCGTAGTAGCCTAAGTCTAAGTCAGTTTCAGCACCATCTGAAGCAACATATACTTCTCCATGCTGGTAAGGATTCATTGTGCCTGGGTCTACATTAAAATACGGATCAAACTTAGCCATAGCAGCATTAAACCCGTTAAGCTGTAATAATTTTCCAACACTGGCACCAGACACACCTTTACCTAATGAGCTGGCAACACCACCTGTAACAAATATCCACTTAGTCATAAATAATTGTTTCCTCGTTTAAATTTATAATTATCCAGTTACTATAACATATATATAAATTTTCTTCAAATAATAATTTTAGCATATAATTAAATATTTTTAATGAAAAAAAAATATAAATTTGTTATACTATTTTATCTAGTAGTAAAGCTATATTGTTTGGAGTTTAAAACTATTATGGATTTAGAAAAAATACTTATTCTTGATTTTGGCGGTCAGTACAGTAAACTGATTGCCAGAAGAACCAGGGAATGTGGTGTCTTTAGTGAAATATTAAGCTGCTCTACAACCCCTGAGCGTATTCGGGAAAAGGGGTATAAAGCCATTATTCTTTCAGGCGGCCCTGCAAGTGTATATGAACCTAACGGTCCACAGTGTGATAAAGCCATATTTGATATGGATTTACCTGTGCTTGGTATATGCTATGGTGCTCAGCTTATGGCAAACTTACTTGGTGGTTATGTGGAAAGCAGCGGTTCTCCAGAATACGGTTCTACTATGGTGCATATTGATAAAAAAGCAGTGCTTTTTCAGTCACCTAATGTAGAAGAAGTTACTGCCACATGGATGAGCCATACCGATTATATTAAAACTGTCCCAGATGGATTTAATATTACAGCTAAAACTGGCAGCTGCCCTGTAGCAGCTATGGAAAACAACAGCAAAAAACTTTATGCATTACAGTTTCACCCAGAAGTAACTAACTCTATCCGCGGAATGGATATGATTAAAACATTCCTTTTTGATATATGCGGATTTAAAGGAGACTGGAAAATGTCATCATTTATTGATGACGCTGTTGCTAAAATTAGAGAAAAAACAGGAAACGGCAAAGCATTATGTGCATTAAGCGGCGGCGTAGATTCTTCTGTTGCTGCCCTTTTAGTGCAAAAAGCTATTGGCGACAGATTAACATGTGTATTTGTTGACCACGGTCTTTTAAGAAAAAATGAAGGTGATGAAGTAGAAGCCATTTTCGCTAAATTTGGCTTAGACCTTATAAGAGTTAATGCTGGAGAAAGATTCCTAGCAAAACTTAAAGATGTGGAAGACCCAGAACAGAAAAGAAAAATCATTGGTAACGAGTTTATTGCAGTTTTTGAAGAAGAAGCAAAAAAACTTGGCTCTGTTGATTACCTTGTTCAAGGTACAATCTACCCAGATGTTATAGAAAGCGGTGCAGGAAGTTCTGCAATGATTAAAAGCCACCATAATGTAGGTGGTCTGCCAGAAACTATGGATTTTAAAGGACTTATTGAGCCATTAAGAGAGCTTTTTAAAGATGAAGTCCGTAAAGTAGGTCTTGATTTAGGACTTCCTGAAAATCTTGTTATGAGACAGCCTTTCCCAGGTCCTGGACTTGGTGTGAGAATTATTGGCAAAATCACTGCTGAAAAAGTTGCAATACTTCAGGATGCTGATGCTGTTTTTAGAGAAGAAATAGCTGCTGCAGGACTTGATAAAGAAATCAGCCAGTATTTTGCAGCATTAACAGATATGCGTTCAGTTGGTGTTATGGGTGACTATAGAACATATTACTATACTATTGGTCTGCGTGCTGTTATTACATCAGACTTTATGACTGCAGAATGGGCCCGCATACCACATGAAGTGCTTGCAAAAACTTCTAACAGAATTGTAAATGAAGTCCGCGGCATTAATAGAGTAGTATACGATATCACTACTAAACCACCTGCAACTGTAGAGTGGTTATAATATATAAAAATAAATTTATATTATATACTAAAATAAAGGAGCAGGATAAATATTCCTGCTCCCATTTTTAAAATATAATGATGTATGCAGAGAGAGGATATAAATTATATTTTAAGATATAAAATTATAGCATATTATGTTATATCTTAAAATTTATAATATTTTTGGCAGTATATATCCAGTTTTAAAAAGCAGTTCCAAGTATTTAGAAAAAATACAAGTTTTTTACAGTTCAAAACTGTAAAAAAATTTTGAGAACAAACATGGGTAAAAAAAATGTTTCCAAAGCCAATAAATTTACCTGCCCTTTATAAAACATTTATAGGGCTGCTTAAAAAAATAAAAAATTAAGGAATTAAATGAATAAAAGAAAAGTTGCTATTATTGCCGGCTATGGCTCACTGCCATTAATCGGTGCTAAATATGTTAAAGAAAAAGGTGATGAACTTTTAATTATAGCATTAAAGGAAAGCTGCACTTTAAATGAAGAATTGAAAAAGCTTGCTGACCATTACTATGAATTTAGTGTAGGGCTTGCAGGTAAAATGTTAAAAACTTTAAAAAAACATAAAATTACCCATGCCCTGCTTTCTGGAAAAGTTGAAATTAAACTGCTGCACAGCACGAGATTTGATTTAAAAGCTCTGCTTATGCTTGCAAAAATTTCTTTAAAAAGCACTGATTCTATTAATTTTGCAATCATAAATGAATTAAAGAAAATCAATATAGATATGCTTTCTCAAAAAGAAGTATATTCTTCCATTATTCCAAAAAGTATGCAGTTTACTGATAAATCATATATTGAAGCCGGACTTAAAGATGTTGTAAAGGAAGGTTTTTTATTTGCCAAACATATTGGTGCTCTTGATTTAGGTCAGTCAATAGTTATAAGCAGAAAAGGTATTTTAGCAGTTGAAAGTGCTGAAGGCACAGATATTACTTTTGCAAGAGGTTCAAGCCTTGGTAAAGGTGAAGCTCTCTGTGTTAAAACAGGTAAAGCATATCAAGATGAAAGGTTTGATTTACCTACGGTTGGACTTGATACATTAAAAAATATTGCAGAAAATGGTGGACTTGGTCTTATTATGGAAAGCGGCGAAACAATAGTTGTTGATATGGATAAATGCATAGAATATGCAAAAGAAAAAGATTTAATATTTGCCTCTGTAAGTCAGAGTGAGCTGTAATTTATTTTTTGATTTTCATATACCATCTGCTATCTACACGCTTTAAAGGGATAACTGCATATTTTTCACCTAATTTTACACTGGCAGAATATGTGGTATCATCAATTTTTTCAAGGCTTACAAGCTCCATATCTTTATCACCTAATATTATTTTAAAACTGCCAAATAAATATTCTTCTGAGCTTAAATTATCTGGTGTAATATTCTCTTTATTTAAAGCATAAGCCATAATGCTGAATAAATCATAATTATCAATATTTGCTGCCATATTACTGGAAACTGCATACCTGTCTTCAGGCACTACCATATTCCAGAAAGATAATGTATCACCATTATTATAAAACTTTATGATTTCATGTGCTGCATATTCTGGAGAATTTTTATCAGAACAGCCTGAAAAAACAAGAAACAGCATACTTAAAAGAGAACTTAAAACTATTTTTTTATACATATTACTATCCTGCATTATTATATAAATTTAAGTTTTGAAAAATACAATAGAAAAAAAAATTTTTATGCATATTTTATACAAATAATGTAAGAGTATAAGACATAAAACGATTGCGAAAAAAGTATGAATAAAAAAGCGGTTGTTAAAACTCTTTAAAAGAAATATTATTTTTTAGCCCAAAAATAATATTGTAAGAAAAGAATACAGTGCATATTATTCATTGAATATAAGGCAACAGTTAATGAGCAAAACAGCCCTGCTTATGCTTACAGAACGAGTATCACAGTTTGAAATAATAATAAAATTAAGAGATAAAACACAGAAAAGTATAACAGCAGCATTAGATAAGTTAGAAAGAGAGTATAAATATAAATTCAGCTTAATATTTAAGAGCATAACAGTAGATAATGGTGTAGAATTTTTAGATATGGCAGGTTTAGAAAAATCAGTGTATGATAAAATATCTAAACGAACAACTATTTATTATGCTCACCCTTATTGTTCTTTGGAAAGAGGAAGTAATGAGAATAATAATGAATTTATAAGAAAATTTATTAAAAAGAAAACTAATATTAAAAATTTTTCAGCTGCTTATATTAAAAAAATTCGGGGACTGGATGAATAATTATCCTAGAAAATTATTTAATTATAAATCGGCTAATGATATATTTTATGAGAACTTAAAACTTCTGCTTAAAATGCTGAAATCGTTTTTAGAGTTTACAGAAATATTTAATACCAATTTATCTATTTGACATTTTCTATCCTATATTATATTCTTTCTTTTATTATCATTTTATGGAGTTTATTATAGATACCGTTTATGAATATATGGCATTAAAGCATATTAAAGGGTTAAGTGATACTACCATCTCTTTAATGATGGAAAAACGCGGCACAATATCAGGCATATTTCAAGAAAAGGCAGATTTCTTTTACGGCTCAAATATTCAAAGTACTGTAGTTGACAGGATTCTTACAAAATCATTTAACGAACAGGCTGTTGAAAGCCAAATCAGGCGTGCAGAAGATGCAGGTATATCTATCATAACCCTTGAAGATGAAAGATACCCTAAAATGCTGAAAGAAGTATATGCACCACCTGCCCTGCTTTATGTTCTTGGAAACAGTGAATGTTTAAATAATATATGTGTTGGTATAGTAGGTTCAAGAAGCTGCTCAAAAATGGCTGAAAACTTTGCATATAAACTGTCAAAAGAATTAGCGGAAGTAGGCATAACTGTTGTCAGCGGCTTTGCTTATGGTATTGATATTGCATCCCATAAAGGGGCTTTAAATTATGGTGCAACAGCCTGTGTATTAGGCAGCGGACTTGCAAATATATACCCTGCAGCTCATGCTAAATATATTGACAAAATACTTGAAAAAGGCGGCTGTCTGCTTAGTGAATTTACTCTTGATGAAACACCTCTGCCTGCAAATTTCCCTAGAAGAAACAGAATAATATCAGGGCTTTCAAAAGCTATTGCTGTTATTGAAGCAGGATATAAAAGCGGCTCATTAATAACCTGCCGCTTTGCATTAGAGCAAAACAGGGAGATTTTTGCAGTGCCTGCATTTCCCGGCGGCAGAAACAGTGCCACAAACTCTCTTTTAAAGCAGGGAGCAAAATTTTTAGAATCATCTCTTGACATAATTTCTGATTTACAATATGACTTAAAAATTAAGTTAAATGAAAATAATAGTGAAATTGTTGAGAACAGCATAAAAGCTCTTGAAATTGAAGATGAAACAGGGCAGAAGATATATGATGCTTTATCTATTGAGCCTTTATCATTAAATAATATATGTTTAAAACTAAATATTGATGTTGTTTCAGCTATGAGTGCCATAGCCTGCCTTGAACTTGACGGCATAATAGAAAAAGCACAAGATGAAAAATATATAATTAAAATAATATAAATGGGTAACATTATGAACCTGGTAATTGTTGAATCACCTGCAAAAGCTAAAACTATTGAAAAATATCTTGGCTCTGATTACAAAGTAATCGCAAGCGTTGGTCATATTATTGACCTGCCGCCTAACGAGCTGGGTGTAGATATTGAGCATAACTTTGAGCCTAAATATATTGTTATAGAAGGTAAAGAAAAAGTTATTTCTTCCCTTAAAACAAATGCAAAAAAAGCAGATAAAGTATTTCTTGCTCCCGACCCTGATAGAGAGGGAGAAGCTATTGCATGGCATATTGCGAGCCAAATTGATAAAAATAAGCCTGTAAAACGAGTGCTTTTTAATGAAATCACTAAAAAAGGCATATTAGATGGTATTGATAACCCTGGCGATATTAATATAAATAGAGTAAATGCTCAGCAGTCTCGCAGAATATTAGACAGGCTTGTAGGTTATATGGTAAGCCCACTTTTATGGAAACCGCTCAGATATGGTCTTTCTGCAGGTCGTGTGCAGTCTGTTGCATTAAGATTAATATGCGAAAGAGAAGAAGAAATTGAAAAATTTATACCAGTTGAATCTTGGAGCATTAGTGCAGATTTTAATATAGAAAATAAAAACACAAATGATAAAGGTATATTAAAAGCTAAACTTGATAAAATAAAAGGCAAAAAAGCAGATATTAAAACAGAGAAAGATGCTGAAAAGATACTTGCTGAAATACCTGTAGATTTTATTGTATCAGGTGTAGAAGAAAAGGCAGTAAAACAAAACCCTGCTGAGCCTTTTATTACATCAAGAATGCAGCAGGAAGCTATTAGAAAATTAGGCTTTACTGCAAAAAAAGCAATGGCAGTTGCACAAAGCTTATATGAAGGTGTAGAGCTTGCAGAAGGCCCTGTTGGTCTTATTACTTATATGAGAACAGACTCTACACGCATATCTCCAGAGGCAGAAAATCAGGCAAAAGAATATATTGAAAAAAATTTTGGCAAAGATTATGTTACAAAAAATAAAAAATCTGCTAAAAAATCAAATAATGTGCAGGATGCTCACGAAGCTATACGCCCAACATCAGTATTAAGAACACCGACAGAAATTAAAAAATATTTAACTAACGACCAATACAGACTTTATAAACTTATATGGGAAAGGTTTGTTGCAAGCAGGATGGCAGAAGCTGTATTTAACCAAACAGTAGTCCGCTTAACAGGTCTTGATTATGAATTTAAAGCATCTGCTAAAACTCTTGCTTTTGCAGGCTTTACTAAACTTTATCTTGAAAGTAAAGAAGAAGATGCTAAAAATGAAGAAGATGATGAAACTACTATCTCATTTAAAATATCAGAAAACACTCCTGCATTAAGAGATAAAACAGAAAAGAAACAGCATTTTACACAAAGTCCGCCACGATATACAGAAGCTACTCTTGTTAAAACATTAGAGCAGCAGGGAATAGGCAGGCCGTCAACTTATGCTGCCATTATCTCTACTATTGTAGAAAGGCAGTATACAGAACTTCAGGATAAAAAATTCCACCCTACAGAGCTTGGAAGGATAGTAAATAAAATATTAATAGAAAACTTTCCTAAAATATTTGAAGTAAAATTTACTGCAAGTATGGAAAAAGATTTAGATTTAATAGAAGACGGTTCAGAAAACTGGCATGATGTATTATCAAACTTTTATAAAAATTTTGATAAAGAATTAAAAGTGGCTTCTACTGGTAAAATATCTGCTAATTTAGAAACTAATAAAAAATGCCCAATATGCGCAAGTGAGCTTGTTATAAAAATGGGCAAAAATGGAACATTCCTTGCATGCTCTGCGTATCCAGAGTGTAAGTTTACTTCTAACTTTAAAAGAAATGAAAAAGGTGAAATAGAGCTTGTTGAAGATAAGCAGTTTGAAGGCACTGGTATAAAATGCGAAAAATGCGGTGAAGAACTTGTATTTAAAAAGACACGCTTTGGTGAAGTTATTGCATGCCCAGGATACCCAGAATGTAAAAATATTAAAAACTTTTTAAGAACTCCTGATGGGAATATAAAAGTACTAGAAGCAGGGCAGAAATTAGATGAAAAATGTCCAGAATGTTCTAAGCCACTTACATTAAAATCTGGAAAAAATGGTATGTTTGCAGCATGCTCTGGATATCCGGAATGTAAATTTACTGCTAATACCCAAATGAAAGAAGACGGCACTATCGGTATTAAGCCAAATACTTCAAATGAAAGTGGTGAAGTATGCGAAAAATGCGGTAAACCTATGGTTGTAAAAAGAAGTTTCCGTGGTGCTTTCCTTGCATGCTCAGGGTATCCGGAATGTAAAAATACTAAACCTATTAAGAAAAAAGAAAGTTAATATAAAAGGAGCATTTGTGGCAGAATATGATGTTATAATTGCAGGTGCTGGACTTGCTGGCAGTGAAGCAGCTTACCAGCTGGCAGAAAATGGGTGTAAAGTAAATCTTATAGAAATGAGACCATTAAAAACTACTCCAGCCCATGAAACTGATAAATTTGCAGAACTTGTATGCTCTAACAGCTTAAAATCATTAGATATTACAACAGGAAGCGGACTTTTAAAAAAAGAAATGATGCTTTATAATTCTTTCCTTATGCAGACAGCTCTAAAATGCAGTGTGCCTGCAGGTGGTGCTTTAGCTGTTGACAGGGTATTATTTTCTAACATTATTACTGATACTATAAATCGTCATAAAAATATTACTATTACAAATAAAGAAATAACAGAACTTCCTATAAATACTGATATTCCATTTCTGATAGCTACAGGACCATTAACAAGTGACACTTTAGCAGAAAATATAAAAGAATACTGCGGCGGTGCATTATATTTTGCTGATGCTATAAGTCCTATCATAGATGCAGATACTATTGATATGGAAAAAGGATATTTCCTTGGCAGATATGGCAAAGGCGGCGATGATTATTTTAATATTCCTTTAACTGAAGAAGAATATAATACCTTTTATGATGATATAATGGCTGCCCCAAAAACAGCTTTCTATGATTTTGAAAAATTATCCTATTTTGAAGGCTGTATGCCTGTAGAAGTTATGGCAGAAAGAGGCAGGCAGACACTTACTTTTGGACCTATGAAACCAGTGGGACTTGAACATCCTGAAACAAATATCCGCCCTTATGCGGTTATACAGCTTAGAAAGGAAAATAAAGAAGGCACAGCCTACAATATGGTAGGCTTTCAGACAAAAATGACAATAAGTGCTCAAAAAGAAATATTTAGAAAAATACCTGCATTAAAGTTGGCAGAATTTCTAAGATATGGCTCAGTACATAGAAATACATATATAGAAAGTCCAAAGCATATTTCAAGATACTTTAATTTTAACAGCAATAAAAACTTATTTATTGCAGGCCAGATTACAGGTCTTGAAGGATATAATGAATCTATTGCAGGCGGCTTAATGGCATCTCTGCAAATATTAAGATTTTTAGAAAACAAGCCATTTTTAGATTTTCCAGCTGGAACCGCTTTTGGAAGTTTATCTGAATATATTTCCGGCATTTCTGAATTTTCTAAAAATAAAAAATATATACCATCTAACTTTCATCTTGGAATGCTGCCACCTCTTGAAAAGAAAGTGAGAGATAAAAGACAAAAAAAACAAATGCAGATAGATTTAGCATACCAAAAGGCAGAATTATTTTATAAAGAAAATTATGGAAATTGATAACGCAATAGAAGAATTTATAAATTTTGTCCATGTAGAAAGAGAATACAGTGAACACTCTGTTACAGCTTATGCAAAAGATTTAAGCGAGCTTTCTATTTATGCTCATGATGAAAAAGTGCCTGATGATGTAAAATCCCTTGATTTTTTTACACTTCGCGGTTTTATCACTACTCTTTATGACAGAGAGTTATCTAAATCCAGCATTGAAAGAAAAATATCTACTATTAAATCATTTTTTAAATTTTTATACAGACGCGGCTTTATTGAAGAAAACCCTGCCCGTATGCTTAAATTTCCTAAAAAAGAAAAATATCTGCCTACTGTTTTTAATGTAGATGATATTTTTACACTTTTAGATTTGCCAGATAAAACTACACCTATGGGTATGCGGGACGCATTAATATTAGAGCTTTTATATGGCACAGGGGTTCGTGTATCTGAACTTGTAGGACTTGACAGAAGTGCTGTTGACTTAAACGGTATGCGTATACTTGTTTGCGGTAAAGGCAAAAAAGAAAGGATTGTGCCACTTGCTCCAGAGCTTATTACTCTTATTAGAGATTATTATAAAGTAATGTATGACATAGTTGCAGATAACAGAATAGTAGACAGCGATGCATTAATTATAAACAGGCTTGGCACTCGTATGACAGATAGAACAGTAAGACGAGTAGTAGAAGCATATCTTAAAAAGGCAGGGCTTCCACTAGATTATTCGCCCCACTCTTTCAGGCATACTTTTGCAACCCATCTACTTGAAGGCGGTGCAGATTTACGCTCTATTCAAGAACTTTTAGGCCATGAATCACTTGCCACTACACAAAAATATACCCACAGTGATTTGGCTTCACTTTTAAAAGTGTATGATGAATCTCACCCTATGGCAAAAAAAGATAATAAGTAAAATAAGTATCTATTTTTTAAAAAACTTGACAATCCCCCCTCCGCTGGAATAAACCCACTGACTAAAAAAAGCTTTTAAAAGTTAAAGGAGATATTTAAAGATACAAATACTTTTTTAACAGAAGAAAAAATGCAGCCATTAATAGATATAAAGGCTGTAAAACAGTATAGATGGGCAGCCGAATAATCAAAATTATATCCTTATCAGTTAATAGCTGATAAGGATTTTCTTTATTCTAAATAAATATTTTATTCTCTAAAAAAAGCTAGCTAAATATTTTATTATTTATCAATTAGTTAAAACTTATTAAAATTTTTTTAAATTTTTTATTGACTTTTATTATCAATAATGATATTAATAATCATCGGCAGAAAGGAAGTATTAAAAGCCGAAATAAATTAGTATATAAGGAGTTTTTCAGCTAGGTTTTTTAGCACTTGGGCTTATCAATGATAAGTATTTTCAAAAGTAAGATTTCCCGTTCTTACAATCCTCCCATATTTTTGCACAATTAAAAACAGCAGGCAGGCACACCCTGCTGTTTTTGTTTATAGTTTTATATAGCTGCATTATTTCAGTTTTATATGATAATTGAATAGTATATATTAAAAATTAAGTTGGAATCTGCCTATATGGTGAATCAATTTTCCATGTAAATAAATTTATACAATGAAATATAATACTATTATACCGTCGCAAATCTCACAAATCTTATTTCTGTTATTTCATTCCTTATGCTCCGAATTGTACAATCATTCACAATTTTTTCTATCAGCCACTTTTTTTATTTCCTCCTTACTCAGTCGGAAAAAAGTGTCCTCGTAAAAAACACTCGCATTGCTGCAGCAACTAGCAATACTCAAAACTTTCTGATGAGTAAAACATTCCAAAAAAATTGCTCATATACAATTAAGCCACAAAGAAAATGAAATAACTTTTGATACCTGCTAAAAGTAGAATAAAACTATATTGATACATTATATTTTAAAAGTCTGCTTTATTATTTTTATATTTACTAATTACTCTTAAAATAAAGATACACCAGTTATAAAAATACTTTTAAAATATATATGCTTATGTTATCCTTATTTAGTATTTTATTTGAGAGGCTTTTATGTATTCAAAAGTGCCTGGTGCAGAACTTATAAACAGACTTAAAAAATTCACTACTTTTATGGATATGACTGATGATGCATGGCGGTATATTTTTATATTTAACCCTGTAAATATTTACTATTTTACAGGCACTATGCAGGATGGTATACTTTTTATTCAAAGAGATGAAGAACCCATATATTTTGTAAAAAGAAGTGTGGAAAGAGCTGCAGAAGAAATAAGATACTGTAAAGTTATGGCATATAGAGAGCTGCAGGACATTAAAAACGAGCTTGCACTTAACACTTTTTTCCCTGCATTTATAGATAAAGGCTTTGTGACAATCAAGTTTTTAGAAGAGTTTAACTCCCAGTTTGAATTTGGCAAAATATATTCATGTGATAAAGCATTAAATATGTGTAGAAGTGTGAAAAGTAAATATGAGCTTGATATATTAAGAGAAGCTGGTGCAATACATGCTGATGTTATGACAAATATAGTACCTGAACTTTTAACTGAAGATATTTCTGAGCGTGACGCTGCTCTGCTTATTTTTAATGAATTTATGAAAAATGGGCATCAAGGCATAGTCCGTTTTGAAAGGCCAGGTATGGAGTTTCAAACAGTAAATGCAGCTTTTGGAGAAAGCTCATTAAACATTTATAAATATGATATTCCTGCAGGTGTGACAGGAATATATGCTTCTGCACCTTTTTTTGGAAGCAGTAAAATCACTTTAAAGCAGAATGATTTAATAACAATACCTTCTGTCTTTGGAATTAACGGCTATCATTCTGTATGCACTTACTGCTATGCTTTTAACAGCCTTATAGACTATATCCGCAGGCAGCAGGGACACTGCAAAAACTTAAAAGATTTAGCAGTTTCTCTTTTAAAACCAGGAGCAAAACCAAGTGAAATCTATACAGAGATTATGGATAATATTCACCCGGAAATTCAAGGTACATTTATGGGACTTGGAGATAATACTCTTAACCATCTTGGCAGAGGCACTGGTCTTGCTATTGATGAATTTCCTGTTATTTCAAAAAACAATGATAAGCCTATTGTAGAGAATATGGTAATAAATTTAGGCTTTTTCTCTGCACTAGAAGGTTATGGTGTAACAGGTATGCAGCATACTTATATTATTACTGCAGAAGGCGGCATATCTATTAACGGTGATGCTGATGATGTAATAGTTGCTGGTAAATATTTATAACTTATACATCAAATATTTTCATATCTGATATTGTAACCCTTTCACTGTTCCTTGAAACAAGAACATTATCATGGAAAAATGTTTTTAAGTTTAGTGTATCTTTATAGTGCAGTTTATTATGATAACATGCTCTTTCACAAAGCTTACATGATATACATTTTGATGGGTTAAATGTGATTTCTGTTCTCTCATCATTTATATATAATGCACCAGTATTGCAAAATCTTGCACACATACCGCAGTAAACACATGTTTCATCTATTACAATATTATTAAATAAATTATTAGTTTCAACTTCTAATCGCTTTATTCTGCCTAAAGACATAATGCTGTCTAAAAAGATTTTTCTTCTTGCTGTTTCTTCATGGGTAAAATCTATTTTAGTTCTATCTTCTAAATTTTCAATAGTCAATATATCTGCACTTTTTAGGATACTTTCCTGCAGTGTATTTTTAAAAAAATTAAACATTCCACGCCTGTTTACTGTTGGATTTGGTTTTTCTTCCTCTTTTGGCTGTAATATTGGCAACTGTTTTGGAAATATTAAGCGAATGCTGTCAGATTCATATATTATTTCTAAATCATTTAAATCTTCAAATATAGTTTTTAACTGTTCTAACAGCTTGATTTCCTGCTCTAAAATAGTTTTGCCGTTTTTAGAATCACATTCCATGCAAATCCCGTATTTTATAGTTATGCATGAAGCTCCATGAAGATAAAGCACAATAAAATCAACTACATTAAATATGCCTGCACAGTCTACTACTGCTGTCTGCCTGTTGTATGCTGGATTATCGCTGCATGTAATGACTAAATCACCGCGGCAAGTAATACTGCGGCTTAAATTATCAATAAATTTTCTATATCCACCATGTCTGAGCCTGAACACTTGAGCATTACACTGGCTTACACATATCCCGCAGCCAGTGCATTTATCCCATTCAACTGTAATAGTTTCCCCAGGTCCGCCAACAGTTATAGCTTCAGCAGGACATAATGAATAGCATGTAGTGCATGGTGAACTTTTGTGCTTTATTTTAGAGCAGAATTTAGGAGCCACAGAAATAGAGCGTGAAACCCCTTCAAACACCATATTTGCAATATCTATTTTATTAAACAATATATCACCTGAATATAATGGCAGAATATCTTATTAAATATCAGATAATTCAAACGATTTAGGTTCTACTTTATCTATCTGGTATTCTCTTAACACTTTTCTGCCATATTCTTCATCAAAATCTACTGCTAAATAAGTAAGTCCAAGTTCCATATCATAATCTTTTAATAAAGTAATATATGTTGGTGAAAATTCTATTACTTTATTTGATGTATCATACATATAGTGGTCTACTTTATTATTATCAAGCACTTCTTTAATTTTAGCAGCATCTTCACCATAGCCTTTTGCTGTTTTTAAGAAGAAATCTTTTTCAGAAAAATATTCTATTTCACTCATTTTAATAGGGTTATTGCTTTGGTAAAGCTGTGCAGTTAATTTATTTTCAAGGCTGCAGTAGTGCATACCCATTTTTACATTACATTCAAGGCAGTAGAGAATTACTTCTAAACATTCTATGTTACTTTGAGCGATAGGCACACCGCCTGCATAAGTATAAGGATAAAGCACTTTATATGGTCTTTTTGATACTTCATAGCCTTTATTTTTATATTCATCTGGATGCACATAAGGATATAAGAACTCTAATACATTAATGCCAAATATGCCTATTTTATCAAGAGTCATCATTAATTCTTCCATTTCTTTTACTCTGCCTTGTGTTAAAGGCATTTCTACCATTGTGCGTTTAATGTATTTTACTGCTAATGCTAAATTATCAAGGCTTTTTTGGTCTACTTTGCCATTTTCATCTGGTTTTAAACCAAAACGGATTTCATCAAGACCTGCATTTTTTAATGACTGTAGAATTTCTTCAGTAACTAAATCCCCATTTGTGTATATTCTTGTTTGTATAGTTTTATCTGCTTTTTTAACTTCTTTTAAAAACTCTACACACTTATCTGGGTATAATAAAGGCTCACCGCCAGTTATGCCAACAGATTTCATTTTTTTATAATATCCTAAATGGGTTTTAAACTCTGATATAATATCATATACTTTATTAACACCTGCTGCATAATCTGCCTGGTTTTTGTTAGTGCAGAAAAAACAGTCACGGTTGCATTTTAATGTAAGAATATAAGTTGCAGAGCCCATACCTGTATGGCAGTGTTCGCATGAGGGAGATATTGCATTAATTACAACACTTTTGCCACTATTGCATATACGCGCACCTTTTTCTTCTAATTTTTTTAAAAGATTCTGTTCTTTTTTAGAATAATCTTCTTTAGATATTCCTGCACCGCTTTCTTTGATATATTCTAAAAAGTTTTCATACTGCTCTATATATCTTTTTGCATCTGCTTTTAATCCCTCATTTTTTAAAGTATCAATGTTTTCTTTTGTAATTGTGTATACCACTTTCCCTACTCCACTGGCAGTGTAACTGTAAAAACTGCACCATTTTTGCTGTTATATACAGTTAAATCGCCGTTATGATTGTTTAATATTTTTCTGCTTATTGGTAAACCTAAGCCAGTTCCGGAATTTGATGTAGTAAAAAACGGCTTAAATAAATTAGGCATAACTTCTAAAGGTATACCTGGCCCTGTATCAGAAATAATAATACTAGTTTTGCCGTCTTTTTCCTGAAAGCTTATAGTAACTGTGCCGTCACTTTTCATCGCATTCATAGCATTAGCTATTAAGTTTACAATAACCTGTTTTATCTGGTCTATATCTGCATAAATATAAGCATCATCAGGAATATCAATATCCAGCTTAAAATTATGTTCTGCCATTCTTGTTTCAAATAGCGGCCTTATTTCGCTGAAAAGTTTTTTCAGCAGCATTTTTTCTTTTTTAGGCGGCCGTTTCCTTGAAAAAGAAAGAATATCTTCTGTTAAATGCTCTAATCTAATAGATTCTGTTACAATAATACCTGCCATGCGTTTTAAATCTTCATTTGTAACAGCTTTTATAAGCCGTTTTGCAAACCCTCCAATAGAAATAAGTGGATTTTTTACTTCATGGGCGATAGTAGCTACATAGTTGCCTAATGTAACAAGGCTTTGCTTGCTGCGCATTTCAGATTCTATTTCTTTATAAAATGATGTTGTATATTCATATTTCTGGTTAGATATTACAGCCATCATCATAGTATTTAAAAGCCATGCAGTTGAACGAGTAGTAAAAATATGTGTATTTGTATATTTATTATTAGAATATGTTATTAATATACCATATATTTTACTACCAGTCATCATTGGTGCAATAATAAGAGGATTAGTTAACTGCACATTATCTATGGAACGGAAAATCCTATCTTCCAGCTCTAAATGTCTTTCAATATCATCTGGGTGCTTATTATATTCCTGCAACTGCTTAATAATAGATTTTTTAACAGGCACACGCTTATTTATAAAGGCTTTTACCTGTTCTTCTGTATAAGGTGGTATACTTGTCATATATATACCACGCAGCTCCATAAGTTTTTCATTAAAAAACATAACTGCAGCTTTATCAAACAGTCCTGAGTATACTAATGCATTTGTTGTAACTTTTACCATCTCATCAAGAGTGGCTCTGCCTGCATATATATCAGGGCTTTTTGAAACATTTTCTGCGATTTCCCATGTGGCTCTGTTTTCCACATAAACATCAATTAAATCTGTAAGCAAACTGACAGCTTCTTCTGATAACTCTTTATCTGCAGAATACTTTATCTCTAATTCCATATTACCTGTGTGAAGAAAAAGACTGTACTCTTTAAAATTATCCACAGGCATATCTCTATATGCAATTCTTTCACCCATAGGGCTTTTTACAACTACCTGTGTTACTTTGCAATTACAGCGTTTGTTAATAATATCTATCAGTTGCATACTTCACCTCAAATATTTTAAGGCTAAAAATTAATTATTTAGCGGATATCGCTCCTAAATCACCAATAATTAAAAATACTTTTCTAAGGCATGCTATTAAACCAAGCCTGTTTTCTCTTATTTTTATATCTTCTGTCATAACCATAACTTTCTCAAAAAAGTTATCTACAGCAGGAGCAAATTTCATAAGTTCATCAAGTGCAGCATAATTTTTTTCTTCATCTAAAAGAGCCTGCATATTCTGGTTTCTTATTAAACTGCCAAGAGCTTTTTCTTCTTCAGTCTGCAGAAGCTCATCAGAAAATTCTTCTTTTTCACAGTTATTTTTCTTTAATATGTTATTAATTCGTTTAAATGCCTGAGCAATAGTTTGGAAACCATCTGTTCCTCTAGCATTTGTTAAAACTTTTGACAAATTTAATGTTTTTAATATATCACTTGATTTATCACATACTGCGTCAAAAACATCTGCTGCTACCATATCTTTTGATACAAGCATTTGTCTGTATCTAAGGTTAATGAAAGATAATACTTCTTTCATAACAGCCTCTTTATCAAAAGAAAGGCGTGAACTTAATTTATCAAACGAAATATTTATAATATCTTTTAATTCTATTCTGTAACCTGACTGCTCTATTATAGAAATTATACCTATTGCATTTCTTCTTAAACCATAAGGGTCTAAGTTACCTGTTGGTTTCATACCGGCAGCAAAAACACCTGCAATAGTATCTATTTTATCAGCAATAGAAGTAAGTCTTCCCTCAATTGTTTCTGGTAAAACATCCCCTGCAAATTTAGGCAGATAATGTTCCATAATACCACGGGCAATATCATCATCTAAACCTTCATTTTTAGCGTAATAGTAACCCATTACACCCTGCAGCTCTGGAAATTCATAAACCATTTCACTTAAAAGGTCAGCTTTGCAAAGATATGCAGTTTTTTCTACACTTTCTTTTTTATCACTGCATAATTTTTCTGCTAAAAATACGGCAATAGCTTTAAACCTTTCCATTTTTTCATAGCTTGTGCCAAGTTTTTCTTGATATACAACTTTATTGAGCTTTTCTGCTCTTTCTTCTAATTTTACTTTTTTATCGTTATTAAAGAAGAATAATGCATCATTCAGCCTTGCTCTAAGAACTCTCTCATAACCCTGCCTGATAGTGCTGTCACCACTAGGTGATTTAATATTTGCAATACCAACAAATTTATTAATCAGTCTGCTATCACTGTTTCTAACAGGGAAATATTTTTGGTGTATCTTCATAGAAGTAATAAGCACTTCTTCTGGAAGAGTTAAAAATGAATCTTCAAAAGAGCCAAGAACAGCATACGGATATTCCACTAAATCAGATACTGTATTTAAAAGTCCTTCATCAATTTCTACTGTAATATTTTCTTTTGCTTCTATTTCTTTAATTTGAGAAAGAATAATATCCTTTCTTGCAGCAATGTCTACATAAACATAAGCATGTTCAAGTTTTTCTTTATATTCTGCTGCATTTTTTACTTCAATTTCAGCTGGTGCTAAAAATCTGTGTCCATAAGTAAGATTTGATGCAGTAATTCCATCAGTTTCAAAAATAAGTGCTTTTTCATCAAAAACAGATAAAAACCAGTGAATAGGACGAACAAATCTAAAGTCATTATCGCCCCATTTCATAGATTTTGGAAAAGGAATGATTTTAATAATTTCAGGTGCAGTTTTAAGAAGTAAATCAGCAGTTTTTTCACCACCTGTTTTTTTCTCACCCTGAAGATAATCACCTTTTTGAGTAGTTACTTTTTTTAATGTGCTTTCATCTATTCCCTTAGATGCTGCAAACTTTTTAGCAGCTTCTGTTAATGAGCCGTCACTATTAAATGCTATATTTGCAGGCGGTCCCATAATAATTTCTGTTTTATCAGCCTGCGAAACAGGCAGACCTTCTATATTTACATACAGTCTGCGTGGCGTACCACCAGATTCTATTGATGAAAATGGTAAATTTAAAGCTGAAAGCCTTTTTGTCCATTCATCAAGCAGGTATTTTGCAGATGATGGAATAAATGCTGCTGGTATTTCTTCACAGCCGATTTCTAGTAAATATGAAGGCATAAACAAATCCTCTTTATATAATTATATATTGTAACAGTTAAATAAAATCTACTGTTTTAATATAAAAAAGAGTAAATTAATCTCATTTTTATAGTATATTCTAACCTTTATTTATATATGTTAGTATAAAATTTTTCAAGTGTTTTATACATTTTGAAACATATTTTATTAATGTATCATTTTGCTTAAGTAAAATATAATTAAAATATTAAAAGATTTTCTTAAAAAAATATATTATACTGCTTTTGCTTGCAATTTATGAAAAATAGTGATATGCTTTGAAAAATTTATGAAAATGAGGAAATTATGCCAATTACTCCAAACCAATTTAAAAGAGGCTCTAAAATTGAAGTTGATGGTGAGCCATACGCTGTAATAGAATGGCAGCACATTAAATGCGGCAGGGGTGGAGCCACAGTTCGCACTAAAATTAAAAACCTTATATCAGGCAGAGTGTTAGAGAGAACTTATGATTCAGGGGAAAAATTAAAAGAGCCAGACTTTGAAGAAAAAAGAATGCAGTATCTTTATCATGACGGCACTGAATATATTTTTATGGACCAAGAAAGCTATGAACAGGTTCATCTTGATGATGACTGTGTTGGCGATGCATACTTATTTATGCCAGAGTCATTAGATGTAGCAGTACAGTTTTTCAATGGTAAGCCAATAGGTATTACACTTCCTAACTTTGTAGAGTTAGAAGTTACAGAATGTGAGCCAGGTGTTAAAGGTGATACTGTAACAGGAGGTTCAAAAGGTGCTACAGTTATTACTGGCGGTAAAATTCAAGTACCATTATTTATTAATGAAGGTGATGTATTAAAAATTGATACTCGTGATGCTTCATATATAGAAAGAGTAAGCACTAAAAAATAAATTATTGGGGTATATACCCCGATTTTTTTATGTCCAAATATTTCAAAATAAAATTTATATTATCTTATTGTTAATAAAACCGTCCTGCCTTAACTGCCAGAGCAGACCAGAAAAATAATTAATGGCAGATACCTTATGGGAAAAGATATCTGATAATAACTATTATGTTTCATATTTTCATTAAATGCCCGCCCCATTATATCAGGGCGGGTAATTTATTAAATACCTGATATTTTATTTAAATATCAATGTATCTTACTTCATAGTATGCAGTGC
>CAJUJZ010000016.1 GCA_910586745.1 uncultured Mucispirillum sp.
TATATTGTCAAAATAAAATTATACCACAAACACTATCTACTATATCTAATCATTTATTTGGTAATGAAAATAATGTTAATATAGAGAAATTACTTAATCAAATATCTTTGCAAAATGATTTTAAAATAAGAATACATTTCTTATTAAAAACTGCAGGAAATCTTTGGGCATGTTCCAATCCAGAGTGCACTGGTATAAAAAGAGAAATTGGCACATTATATTCTAAACCTAGATTTACATGTAAACATTGTGGCAGTAGGGTATTAGAAGTACATATTTGCAGAAACTGTGGGGAAATATATTTAGCAGGTTATATGTATGAAGATAATGGGTTTAAACTTTCTCCATATAAAATGGAAGAAGATGCACAAAAAATATTGCTGCATAATATTCCTGAAGAAAAAGAACAGTATAAAGATTGGATTAAAATATCATTTAATTATACAAATGGATTATTAGATAGTAAAGTAGATTATAATTATATTGTTAATGAAGCAAAAAAACCAAAATGTATTATTTGCCAGGCAGAAAAAGTAGATAACAATGCAAAAACAAATAAAAGAAAAAATAAGAGTGTTGAGCAAACAACTATTACAAATCATAGTATAAGTATGCAAAAAATGTCACAAATTTTAGCTGATAATATTGCAAGTGAGCTGGCAGAAGAAAGTAAATTAATAGTATTTTCAGATAGCAGGCAGTCATGTGCAAGGCTTTCTGCAGGGATAGAAGAAAATCATTATTTTGATGTATTAAGAACTTTGTTTATAAATAATGTTAATAAGTTAGTTCAAGAAAAAGATGATATAAAAACAATTATAGATAGTATATATAATAATGAAGATATTGATGATGAAATACTAAATAAAATTTTGTATTATTTCAATGAAAAAAGTAAAGCAAAACTATGTGATGGATTAAAAACATATGAAATGAGAAAAATATATACAAATACAATAGATGAGGAAACATATAACAATTTAATCAATCGTTTGCCAACAAGATATAGTCTTTTAGAGGCAAGTGAAAATTTATTTGATTATATGCTTGATTTAGGAATAAATCCTGCAGGACCATATCCAAAAATGCAGATATTATATACGCATGAAGGTAAACCACGAAAATGGTTTCAAGTTAAAAATTTAAGTAAAGCAGAGCAAAAAATATTAAGAGATAAATATAGTAAAAATCTTTTATCTACAATTTATACAGGAAGAAATTTATCTCTTGAAGCATTAGGTTTAGGTATAATAAGAATACAAAATGACAAAGAACTAGACAATTTTCAAAATAACTTTTTATCATCGTGCTTACGAATTATTGGAGAACTAAAAACAAAATATGCTTATAATAACAGAATTGAAGAAAAAATTTTAAAGTATATAGAGTGTGTAGCAGCTCATAATAAAATAGATAAAGCTTTATTATATGGACTGTATAAATCAAATATAAATGAGTATAAAGGGTTTATTGATTGTAATTATAATATAACAATATCAAAAGAATTAATTCTTGATATACCTAATAATAAAGAATTTTATGTATGCAGCACATGTAATACTATACATATGCATAACAGTTGTGGAATATGTGTATATTGTCAATCAAATAATTTTATAAAAAAAGATAGTAAAATATTAGAAGATAACTATTATCTTGCATTATTAGAAAAAGAGCCAAAAAGATTACATTGTGAAGAGTTAAGTGGGCAAACTTCTGTAAAAGAATCTTTAAATCGACAAAGACATTTTCAAGGTATATACAGCACAGAAGAAAAAGATTATGCAAAATATTTTGATATTGATTTATTAAGTGTTACAACGACTATGGAAGCAGGCGTTGATATCGGTGATTTAAAAGCTGTTTTACTATCTGGTGTTCCACCAAAACGATTTAATTATCAGCAGAGAGTTGGTAGAGCTGGCAGAAGAAAAGACCCTGTGTCAATTGCTGTTACAATAGCAAACAATAGTAATCACGATATAACACATTATAATGAACCGCAAAGATTAATAAGTTACCCTATACCTGACCCATATTTAGATGTAGATAGTATAGAAATTGCAAAAAGAGTAATATCTAAAGAAGTTTTAAGACTTGCATTTATGGAAATTATAAAAAAGGATAATTTAAAAGATATTCATGGAAATTTTGGAAAAATATCAGAGTGGAAAGTAAATAAAGAACATATAATCAAATATATTAAGAATAATGAAGATAATATAAAAAATCTTATTAATGATATATGTGAAAGTAAAATTCAAAATGATGTATTTGTATATATAATAGATGATTTAATAAATTATATAGATTTAAAATGTAAAGATAATGAATTAGATGATGCACTAAGTTTATATTTAGCCAACAAAGGAATATTACCATTGTATGGTTTTCCATCTACTATTAGAAGTTTATTTATAAATATGCATAATAGTAAAAAATGTAATCTTGAAGAATTTAGAAGTGGTGACTATTCAATAGAAAGAAATCATATTCAAGCACTATCATATTATTCACCAGGCACAGATACTATAAAAGATAAATCAGTACATAAATCAATTGGATTAGCTTATCCATATATTAGTGGTAAAGAAATAGTATGGAGTGATAGACCAGAAGGAAAATTGTATTATATAAGCGAATGTTCAAATTGTGGTTATTTTATAGATAAACAAATAGCAATATGCCCTAACTGTAACACTAAATTAAAAACTTACAATGCATATTCTCCATTAGGTTATATCTCACAAGATAAAAAAGATTATGAGAGACAACCTAGAGATAATTATATATTATGTGAAATGCAGATATCAGTGGATAAAAATATACCAGAAGTAGATAATGGATTAAATTGTGATTATTTATATACTGCTGGTGATTTATATACAATAAATAAAAATAATGGCAGTTATTTTTCTCTTGAAAAAAATGGTAATATTGTAGAAATTGAAGATGGAGAAGAAAAAAGTGAAACAGTTCTTTTTGCAACAGTTCATACAGATATACTACTTATAAAACTTAAACAAATTCCAAACAATATATTGATTAATTCAAGATATGAACGAACAGCATATCGTTCATGGGCAGAGTTAGTAAAAAAAGCAGCAATTAGATATTTAGATATTGATTCATCAGAGATAGATACAGGTATTAGAATATACAATAAAAATAAAGAAATTTATCTTGCTGATACATTAGAAAATGGAGCAGGTATTACAAAATTTTTAGGTAAGCATGATATTTTTAAAAAATTTATAGAAGAATATTGTTTTCAAACAAGTAATAATAGTTTATATGATTTTTATAATAAACATGATTGTGATAATGCATGTTATGACTGTATAGCAGATTATAATAATAAATTTGAATTTGGTATGTTGAATTGGCGATTAGGGTTAGATATGGTTTATTTATCTATGGATAGCCAGTATGACATACATTTAAATAGACCATATTGGCTTACTTTAATAAATAAATACTTTAAAAATTCATACGAGATTAACAATAATAATATTATTATTAAAGATAGAAACGGACAGTATACATTGCTAAGCCACCCATTATGGTCAAATGAGTATATAGAACAGCAAAAAAATAAATATATTAATAATTGTATAGATATATATAAATTAATTTATATAACTAAATAGGTTTACAATAATGGATTATTTATCATCATTAAATGAGGAGCAGCAAAAGGCGGTAACTTTCAGTGAAAAGCATGCGTTAGTTATTGCAGGGGCTGGTACTGGTAAAACAAGGACTATTATTCACAGGGCAGTATATCTGCTTTCGCAGGGTGTAAGACCTGATAAAATACTTATCCTTTCATTTACAAGAAAATCAGCAAGAGAAATAGTAGAAAGAATAAAACAGTTTCAAGATGCTGGTTCTACATTAAATTTATCCGGCCAGACATTTCACTCATGGTGTTCTCATATTATCAAAAATAATCCACAAGTATTTGAGCAGTATGATTATACACTGCTTGACAGTGAAGATGTGGAAAGTCTTTTTAAACTTCTTTTTACCCAGAAATATAAAAATAATAAGGCAGTAGACCAGAAACTTTATTCTAAAATACAGTCAGTTTATTCATATATGATAAATACCAGAAAACCGCTTATAGAAGCAGTGAAAATACAGGAATGCAGTAATATGAGCGAAGATGAAACAGAAAAATATATTAAAGATAATGAAGATGTATTTAAGGAAATAATGCGGGATTATATTGCATATAAAAAGAAAAATAAGTTATTTGATTATGATGACTTATTATATATTACTGCAAACGGACTGGCTCAGAATGAAGAAGCAAGAAAATTTATTTCATCAAAATATGAGCATATATTAGTAGATGAATTTCAGGATACAAACCCGCTGCAGTATCAGCTTTTAGAATCTTTTTATGATAACTGCCACTTATTTTGTGTGGGAGATGATGCTCAGTCAATATATGCTTTTCGTGGAGCAGATTTTAAATCAATGCATAATTTTACTAAGATTGTGCCAAATTCTTCAAAATTATATCTTAATACAAACTACCGTTCCACACAGGAAATACTAGATATTTCAAACTGGTTATTAGAGCAGTCAAGTATAGATTATAATAAGCATTTAAAAGCATACAGAGGGCAGGGAGCAAAGCCTGTAATAGAGTATGTATATGATGAATATTCAGAAGCAAACTCTGTAACAGATAAAATACTTCTTTATTTTATGAATAAAAATATAGACTATTCCAGCCATATGGTATTAAGCAGAACTCTTTCAGGGCTCAGGCAGGTAGAGGGTGCATGTGTTATGAAAAAAATACCATATAAAATATACGGCGGCAGCAGTTTAATGAAATCACGCCATATAAGAGATGTGGTTTCTGCTATGAGAATTATAGCAAACTATAAAGACGGCCTTGCATGGCACAGATATTTACAGCTTTGGAATAAAATAGGCCCTGCAACAGCTGTTAATTTATCAGACTACATGGTAAATGCAGAAAATTTAGAGCAGGCTTTAGAGATTTTAAAAACAAAGAAAATAGATAAAAGAGTGTGGGAAGTTTTAGAGACTGCATTTCCATACAGCAGTTCACCTAGTGAAATGATTACGAAAATTCTTACTCTTATGGATTTACGGTTTGCAGAAATTTATAAGGAAGAATGGCTTAACTGGCGGAAGCAGGATTTTGCAGTTTTAGAAGAAATAGCTGCAAGCACAACTTCTGTAACTGAATTTATTACAGAATATATTTTAGACCCTGCATTAGAATCATCATTTTTAGATGCAGATAAACCAAAAGAATGTGTTATTCTTTCCACAATACATTCTGCAAAAGGCTTGGAAGCTGATGTATGCCACCTTTTAAATGTTACCCCTTATTCATATCCTTCAAAAAGGGCAGTAAAGGAAGGGGAAGAAAACATAGAGGAAGAAAGGCGGTGTCTTTATGTTGCACTAACCAGAGCAAAAAATGAACTGATACTTTACAGCAGATATTTTACCACTGCAGGTTCTGGTATGACAGATTATACAGGTCAGTCCCATTATTTTTTCAATGAGCTGCCAGAAGAATTATATGATATTAATGGCAGTTTGTCACAAAAAGATAAAGAAAATGCAGTATATAAGGGAAGTAAAATATCAGTAGATATTGATTTATTTTAGCAACTATATTATGATTGAAAAATAAACTTTTCAGGTGGTATATGCACGAAACAGGTATTGCTCAAAGTATATTAGATATAGCATTAAAAACAGCAGCAGAAAATGGTGCAAAAAAGATAAATAATGTAGGTGTCCGTATAGGCAAAATGAGTGCTATTGATGAAGCGTCTCTTAGGTTTGCTTTTGATGCACTAAAGGCAGGTACAAGAGCAGAAAATTCAGAGTTTGAGTATATGGAAGTGCCATTAACTGGCAGGTGTGAAGAATGCGGCACAGAATCAGAGCTTGACGGCTATTTTGTGCTGTGTCCTAAATGCAATTCCGGCAGAGTAAAAATATTAACAGGCAATGAGCTGGAAATTGCCTATATAGATGTGGATTAAGCAGGGAGGGCAGAATATGGAAAAAATAGAAATAAACCAGAAAGTTCTTTCAAAAAATGATATGGATGCAGCAGAACTTCGCAGCAGATTTAAAAAGAATGGCACATTTACTGTAAATATTATGTCATCACCTGGCAGCGGTAAAACAAGCCTTTTAGAGAAAATATTAGGTGCATTATCATCTAAATATAATGTAGCAGTTATAGAAGGCGACCTGCAGACAGAAAACGATAAAGAGCGTATAGAAAAAGTAGGTGTAAAAGCAGTGCAGATTCAAACTGGCGGTGCATGCCATTTAGAAGCTGCAGAGATAGAAAGAAAACTTCCCATTGTTGATGGAGATAATTTAGATTTACTTATTATTGAAAATGTTGGTAATTTAGTATGCCCGTCAGAATATGATTTAGGGCAGGATGCAAATATTATACTGCTTTCTGTTACAGAGGGTGATGATAAACCTTTAAAATATCCTACAATGTTTTTTGCAGGGGATATTTTTATAATCAATAAAGTAGACTTAGCCCCTTATGTAGATTTTGATATAGAAAAAGCCATATCAAATGCTAAAAAAATAAAAAGTATATTAGAAGATTTTACAATTTCATGCAAAACAGGTGAGGGCATGCAGCAGGTTATAGACTGGTTTGAGCGTGGTATTCTGGCTAAAAAACAATGCTCATAGCAGGTATAGATGAAGTAGGCAGAGGCTGCCTGGCTGGTCCTGTTGTTACTTGTGCTGTGGTCTTTGAAAGCGGCTTTTATGATGACCGTATAAAAGATTCTAAAAAACTTTCTAAAAAAAAGCGGGAAGAACTTTATACATTTATTATAGAAAATACTGTATCTTACGGTATAGGTGTGGTCTGCCCAATTATAATAGATAAAATAAATATATTAAATGCAGTAAAACAGGCAATGCATCTTAGTCTGTCACGGCTTACATGTGATTATGATAAATTAATAGTTGATGCGGTAGCACTTAACCATATAGATAAAGAATATATTCATCCGAATAAGGCAGATGATACATATATACAGGTTTCAGCAGCATCAATTATAGCAAAAGTATACAGAGATAATCTTATGGCAGAGCTTGCAAAAGTATATAAAGGCTACTTATGGGAAAAAAATGCAGGCTATGGCACAAAAGAGCATATTACAGCTGTGAAAGAACTGGGCATAACTCCAGTACACAGGAAATCTTTTCTAAAAAATTTTACATAAAAGGTAGTCAATGGATAAAATATTATCTGGCAAAGACGGGGAAGAAAGAGCCTGTAATTATGTAAAATCTAAAAAGTATAAAATATTAGAGCGAAATTACAGATGTCCCTATGGTGAAATAGATATTATTACAAAATATAGTAATACACTTGTAATTATAGAAGTAAAATACAGAAAGTCTGTAAAATTTGGCAAAGGCTATGAAGCAGTAAACTATACAAAACAGCAGAAAATAATAAAAACAGCACAGCACTATATAAATGAAAATAATATAAAAATGCCTGTAAGATTTGATGTAATATCTATAGATGATAATAAGATAACCCATATAGAAAATGCTTTTGGGGTATAATACAGATTGTTGAAAAAATACATTTTTTCGCCAGTCAATTGATGAGCCTAATAATGCTCGACAGCCTGTGCAAATTCTTTTTCCTCCCTATTCGGTCGGGAATTTGGCAGTCCTCGTAAAAAACACTCGCACATTTTATTAGGCTATAAGGGTAACTAAACTTGGATACACGCTCCAAGTTTAGTTAAACAGATTAATTTTTAATATAGATAATATTTCTTATTACAAGTTTAAAATAATCAATAACTTTTTTGACAGGATGAATAATGAAAAGAAAAGCAAAAATATTATTACTGATATTTGCTTTAATACTGGTCTTAATAACAGCAGGGTATTTTATGGAGCAGAAAAAGGAATATAAAATAGATGAAAGTTTAAAAGGCAGAGTAAATTTAATATTAGTAGAAAAATCTAAACGGCAGTTATTTATATATCATGATGATGAGCTTTTAAAAACTTATAAAATATCACTAGGTAAAAACCCAATAGGGCATAAGCAGTTTGAAGGGGACAGCAAAACTCCTGAAGGGATATATCATATTGACAGTAAAAACCCAAAAAGTAAATATTTTTTAAACCTTGGTATAAGCTATCCTAATGAAAAAGATAAAGAGTATGCAGCCCGTCATAATAAGAGTGCGGGTGGTGATATAAAAATACATGGGCTTCCAAATGGGTTTAGTATGGCAGAGCCTTTATTTAATATATATGGGGACTGGACAGAAGGCTGTATAGCTGTTTCAAATAATAATATGGCAGAACTTTATGAAATAATAGATATTGGCACAAAAATAGAAATAAAGCCGTGAAAGGATAGAGGGTATTATGGATAAACTGCTTAATAAAATTGATATTTTAAACAATGAACTTGCTGAATTAAAAAAACAGAGAAAAAATATTAGAAATTTAGAAAATGATTTCCAAATAAAATATATATATAACTCTAATGCAATAGAAGGCAACACCCTTACACTTAAAGAAACAAAAGTTGTGCTTGAAGGTATTACTATTGGCGGTAAAACTTTAAGGGAGCATTTTGAAGTAATAAACCATGCAGAAACTATTTTGTATATAGAAGATATGGTAAAAAATAAGGAAGAATTAAGTGAATATGTAATTAAATCTATTCACAGCTTAATACTTAAAAATATAGACAATGATAATGCAGGAAAATACAGAAACCAAAATGTGATAATAAGCGGAGCAGAGCATATTCCGCCAGATTATGTATTAGTGCAGGATAAAATGGAAGAATTTATCAATTGGTATAAAACATGCAGTAATATACACCCTGTATTAAAGGCTGCAAAACTACATGTGGATTTTGTGGGTATACACCCTTTTATAGACGGTAATGGCAGAGTATCAAGGCTTATTATGAATTTAGAACTTTTAAAAAGCGGATATCATGCTCTAAATATTAGAAATGATAAAAAGTCTGCATATTATGAAGCATTAGATATTGCCCACTGTCATAATGACTACAGTTTGTTTTATAATCTTATTGCAGAATATGAGCTTGAAAGACTTAAAGAAATAACTGCGTACTATAAATAGTTTCGTGTTATTTTACACTTTCTAAACATCTGTTTACTGCTATTCTAATATCATCTGCTTCCGTAGAGCCCATACCCTCAGCAGAACATTGAAAAATAAGCTTATGAGTTTTTGCATCAAGTAATTGTATCGTTGCTTCAAGAGTATATGCAATCCCGCCTGCTATATCTCGTTTTCCACTTTGACCGTAATTGATTATAATAGTATTTTCTGGGCTGCGAATTTCATTTACAACAATAAAATTTTTTTTCATAAAAAAACCAATAATAATATCGCTTGGATTTGTCTGTTGTGTATATGACGAACCATAAGAATATCCGCTGTAATTGGTATTAACATATCCATTGGTTGAAGTTATTGTATTTGTAGGAAGAACATATACATATTTATATTTTGTATAATCAGCATTTTTAATAATTTCCACTGGCTTTAATGCACAACCAGCAGATAAAAAAATCATTATTAAAATCAATGGTAACAAGTAAGCAGGCATTCTATACATTTTTATACCACACTATATCAATTTTTCTGGCACTATTTTTAATACAAAAGTAACTATCCGCATTATAAGTGATGTATCTGGAATATGGCTTTTTACTATTTCTTTGCCGTTTCTATATGTTTTCCAGTATGTTTTGCCATCTTTTGTATAAAGATGCCATGAAATATATTCTGACATATCTTTTTCCATAGCTTCTCTTAATATTTTAGCAAAATCTTCATTAAAAAATGCTGCAATAACTTCTGTGTTATAAATAGCAGACCTGCCGTCCAAATTAAAGCTGCCTATCCAGCTTATTTTATCATCTACAACTATAGTTTTACTGTGCAGTGATGCACCAGAATTTCTTCTATTATATATTTTATACCCTTCATTACGAAATTCATATACATTTATACCATTTGTGACTAAATCATCCCTGTATCTGTCCCAACCTGAATATACAACTTTTGCATCAGTTGAAGAAAGAGAATTTGTTAAGATATTGACATTTATGCCCCTTTTTGCACCATTAATTAAATCTTCTGTGCCGCTTTTACCTGGAACAAAATAAGCTGCAGAAATATAGACTGATTTTTTTGTTTCCTGCCATAAGCCATCCAGTGCATTTATAATAGGGCTTATATATCCTGTGCCTTCTGCTTTTGCAGGGCTGTCTGCTATTAATTTAGAGCTGCCCCAGTAAACTGGGAATTTTTTCTCATTAAAGCTTTTGATAAATAATTCCAATGCTTTATCAAGTATTTCTTGTTCCTGCTGATAGTAAATAGATTTTTCAGTAATTTCTTTATCCAGAATATGCAGCTCATCTGGGTTATTAAGGTTAGGGAAAACATCTACAGGTATAGATTTGTGATAATTCCAGTATTCATTAAAGGAGCCAAGAGCATCTTGAGCAAGTTTTCCTATAAAAAGCACATCAGTATCAGAAAAATTAAGACGAGAGCTGTCATCAAAATAGTTGCTTGCAATATTTCTGCCGCCAATTATAACTGCAGATGAGTCTACTATAAAAAGTTTATTATGCATTCTGTAATTAAGCCTGCTGATATTAAAAAGAAACTGCGGATATTTTAATATTTTTGAGCGGTATTTATATGGGTTAAAAACTTTTACTTGTATATTTGGATGGTAGTTTAAAAGCATAATATCACTTGTATCTGATGAAAGTCCATTATCATCTACTAAAATGCGGACTTTGACGCCTCTGTCTGCTGCTAGTTTCATTTCATGCATTAATATTCTTGATGTAACATCGTTTTCATATATATATGTCTGCAGTTCTATAGAATGGCGTGCCATTCTAACTAAAGCTATCCTATGTAAAAATGATACTTTACCGCTTTTAATAAGCATAGCACCGCTTTTTGACGGATTATTTTTAAGTTCATCTGCATAAACTATACTTACAGGTGTTTTTGATATATCATAAGGTGGAATAATAATTTTTGAAGAAATGCGTGTTTTATAATCTTTTGGCAGATTTTTTGTGGAATATATAACAGTTGCACTGCTGGCAACAATAATAATACCAAAAAGAATAAAAAAAGCTATAAGCATATATCTTCTCCTGGTGTGCTGTTTTAATCTTTTTCTAATGAATAATACTGCTATAACAACGCCTGCAATAATAATTAAGTCTATAATACCTGTAATTATTTCAACCATATATATTACCTGTTAATATCATTTATTAAAGTAACATATAATATTTATACTCTCAACAAAATAATTACAAAAGTATTATATAATAAACAAAGTAGAAGAAAATATCTATTTAAGAACAGCTTTCACATACTTCCTCATTAAAGTTGTATTTTGGAGTTTTCATATAATAAAGAGTTTTAAGACCAAGCTCCATAGCATATTTTATATCTTCCCAGAGAATTTTAGCGGATTCCGGTTTTGTATAGTAAAGAGTTACAGACTGGGACTGGTCAATATATTTCTGCCTGATAGCTGCAAGCTCAATAATAGTTTTCGCAGGAATATACCAGCATCTTTCATAAAAAAGCCTGTTTTCTTTTATGTTTGCCACAAGTGTAGGAATATTCTGCAAGCCTTCTTCCATATAAAATAAATCCATAACTGGCTCAATAGATTCTGTTGCAGAAATACTTTTTCCGCTTGTTGCAGTTGGTGCGATTGCTGCTACATAAGCAAACCTTATACCAAATGTTTTTATATCATCTGCTAATCTGTCCCATTTCTTTTTATCTGCTGATAAATTAAATTTTTTATAATTAAATGAGGAAAGATGAAAAGGTGTTTTTGCCATGCTCCATTTAGAATTTTTAAAAGCTGGGTATGCACCCCTTTCTTTTGCTAGGGTGCAGGCAGCAGAGTATAAGTGATAATATAAATCATCAAATAAAATATTGGTAAATTCTTTAGCTGCATCATCTGTAAATTTAATTTTTTTAGATGCCAGCAGGTTTGCATAGTTTAATACACCTATGCCTATAGGTCTGTTTTTTAGATTTGATGCTTTTGCTTCAAGTACTGGATAAAACTGGGTATCTATAATATTATCACAGCCCCTTAAAAGAGTATAAGAAAATTCAGTTTTTTCTTTTAATGTCATTTTATCCCATGACACTAAATTTATAGAGCATAAGTTACATATACCTATCTCACCGCTTTTTCGTATCTGATGTATTTCATATTCTCCGCAGCTGTTTAAATATAATTCTTCGCTTTTTAAAGATGAGGCACTTGATGGCACAAGCACTTCTGTACATAAGTTAGATGCACCAATAAATGTGTTTAATACAGACTGTTCATTAATATTATCTACAAAAGTAAAATACAGGTTGCCGCTTTCTGTGCGTACTTTTAATATAAGATAAAGTAAATCTTTTGCTTTTACAGTTTTTTTACGGATGCCTGGCTTTGTTTCATATTCTATGTATGCTTTTTCAAATTCTTTACCATAAGTGCAGTTTAAAAGCGGTGTATCTTTTGGGTCAAATAAAGTAATATCTGCATCCTGCTCAACTCTTTCTTTAAAAAGATTATGTATGCGGATAGAATACATTAATTTTCTGGCTCTTGTATCTTCTGTGCCGCCAGCATCCTTTAACATTATCATATCCTGCACATCATAATGCCAGAAAGGAAATGTTACAACACATGAGCCTTTTCTTTTACTTTGCTGGTTAAATGCTGATACCGTCTGCTCTAATCTTTTAATAAATGGCACAGGACCATCTGATATGCCATTAAATGATGCTATTTTTGAGCCTGATGAGCGAATATTAGAAACATCATAAGCAATACCCCCTGAAAATTTTGAATAAAGAGCAATATTACCATCTGTCTGGTTTAAGCTCCATGTATCATCATCTGGAGTATTTAATACACAGGAAGCAAGCTGCGGATTTTTGTAACCGCTGTTCATAATTCGTGGTGTTGCAAATGTTATTTTATGCGTACTTAACATATCATAAGTTTCTTTTATATACTGCATTCTTTTTTTCTTATCATCATTGTAAAATGAAAACATTGCAGCTACCATATAAGTAATCTGTGGAAGTTCCAGTTTTTTATTTTTTATAGTTTTACAATATTTTGTAAAAAATGTATTTAATGCCTTATATGTAAATAAAAAATCTCTGTCTGGCACTATCATCTCATGTAATAAGTCTATTTCCTTATGGGAAAATGAGTTTATAAATTCTTTAGAATAAATGCCTGCTTTTACTCCGCGGCTAAACACTATGCTTAAATGAGGATATTGACCCGTTTTTTTAAGTCCGTAAGTTTCTTTATATATTTTCATTAAATAAAGCCTTTCTGCTATCTCATCATATTCTGTATAAAGGGGGCTTATGTTATTTACAGCTGTAGTAATAAGAGCATCATATAAATCAGTAATTTTCATTTTATTATTTATTTTAATATTTAAATCTTTTAATAATTTATCAGTAAATGCTCGTTTACCATCTGCTGCCCAGCTTGTAACTTTCCTAAGTTTTTCTTCGTTATATGGTTCTTCTCTTCCATCTCGTTTTATTATTATATGTTTTTTACCTTCTGTAAGTATTACCATTTTACACCTATAAATCGTTTTTTAATATGCCTTTTTGGTAAGATGTGTTTGATGTTTCCTGCAATGCTGCATTCTGCTTGTTAATATTTCTGTAGTTATTAAACCAGTCAATAATATCTGTTTTTTCTTCTTTCATATATGGATTATCTATTATGCCTATATCTTTTAAACGGATATTTGCCCAGTATTTTATGAAATTTTCTGATATCTGGCTGTTTATGCCTGCCACTTCATAATCATCAAAAAGATATTTTGCCCACTGTATTTCTTGGTTTACGACTTCTTTTGCTGTGCTTAATGCAGTTTTCTTGAAAAATTCGTTATCAAAAAGATGCTTAAAACCTTCATTTTCATCACGAGCTAAAATATTTAAAATATTTTTACCTGTAACCACATGGACAGATAATTCATCATGGGCTATCAGCTTAATAGTTTTAGTAAATCCTGCTATAGCATCATTATAGCTGTTGTTTATTACAAAAGTTACTAAAAAGGAAAAAGGAAACTTTATGCCTTCTAAATAATATATACCTAAAAGCAGGCTTAACAGAGCTTTCTTTTTATCTTCAATATTAATAGATTCATCATCAGATAAACATAAATCAGAAACATTGTCAAAAAGCATACATTCTCTTTCCATACGCCTTTTTACAAAGTTATCATTGTAAACTAAATCTAAAGTTGCAGCAGCTTCATGTCCAAAAACTTCTGATAAGCCATAAGAATATGATTCTGCGTGTATTGCTTCTTCTACAGCTATTCTTGAATATAAAAGGCTCCATATAGAGCTTGTTACTACTCTGCTCATTACAAAACTAAGCCCGCTTGTAACACCACTGTCCATTAATGTCTGGTATGCAATATTAAGTTTAAATGCACGCTTTGCATTTTCCGGCAGGCTTTGAAAACGAACTTTATCAGATTTATAATCTATTTCTTTTGTAAACCATGTGTTTCCTTCGCTGGCTTCTTTTAATTTTTTTGCAATTTCATGTGATATATTATCTATGCGGATATAATGGCCAAAATAGCCAAAAAAAATTTTTTCTTTCTCTGGCTTGAAAGAAATATCTAATATTTTACTTTTCATAAAAACTATTTCCTTGTAACATATTGATACTAAATAATAAAAACTAACCAGACAGACTTATAAATATGATATGTACGAACGAGGTCAATGCACGCAAAAATACCTGCTGTCTGGTTAGTCAAGAGTATGGGTATATTGTAAAAAAGAATGTTAAATAGAGTTATATCTCATGGACTTCCCTCCGAAGAATAATGAATGAGTTAAGCATATCCTGACTTGCTTTCAACCTCTACCCGCCTTCCCGAATATCAGTGGCATAATGGGCTTTGTCTAGCATACAGTTGCGGGGGCAGTGCAGGCATCTCACCTGCTTCCGCTTATCTCTATTTATTTATTATCAGAAAAAATTTTTTTATTCAAGCATAATTTTTTTTACAAACATTAAAGTGTTGATATATTAATAGAAAAATTTTAAAACGACATATAATATCGCAAAACATTAATAAAATAAAATTATTGATTTTTAATCACAGTATGATAGAGTAAAAAGATTACTAAAAAGGTTAAATTATGCGGATTTTATTTATTATTTTTTTACTTATTTTACCAATGTTTTCTTATGCAGAAACTAATACTATTACAAAGACAGCAAAAGTAGTAGTTCCAGAAAACCAGTCAGTTGAGCAGGTTAAGCAGTATACAAGCGAGCGGTTATTTAGAGAAGCGGCAGAAGAAGCAGGTGTGGCAGTTTCAAGCAGCACAGTTTTAGTTGACGGAAAAGTATCTAAAGATGAAATCAAAATGCAGACAAGTGCTATTGCTCAAAAAGATGTAAAAATATTAAAACAGGAAATAGAAAAAGGTCAGACATATATAACTGTGCAGGTAAAAGCAACAGTTGATTCTGGTGAACTTGATGCATTTTTAAGGCAGCTTATGCAGAATGAAGCATTAAAGCAGGAATTAGAGCAGGAAAGAAAAGAAAAACTTGCCCTTGAAAAGAAACTGAAAAGTGCATCTAAAGAAGAATATGATAAAACATTAAGTGTGCAGGCAGCAAATATTGCAAAAACTCAGGCTGCAAGGCAGAAACAGTTAGAAAAAGAAATATCAAACGCTAAGCAGCAGTTAATGGAAGCTCAACGCAGGCAGCAGGCAGAAGAACTGCAGGCAGCTAAAGATTTAGAGCAGATACAAAAAGAGTATATGGCACAGGATGCAGCTTTACAGGCAAGAATTGCAGCAGAAAAAGATGCTCAGGCAAAAGCAGAAATGGAGCATCAAGCACTTTTAGCAGAGCTTGCTAAAAATGCTCTTATAAATGATAAAACAATGGATATTGCAGCAAATGATACTGTTGAAATAATAGCAATGGATGCAGCTCAAGTGCGTATAAATTTCAGCAGTCTTGTTAATGAATATAAAGTGGCTATGAGTGCAAACAGTAAGCAGTTGGAAATGTATCATAACTCTCAGCTTGAAATACTTGAAAAGCAGAAATTTACAGAGGAAATGCCTAAAAAAGGAAATTGGGAGAATAATGCAATATACAGTGAAAAGAAAAATGCTTATAATAAGCGAAAAGCAGATTTTGAAAACAAGACAAAACAGGATATTGCAAAATTAAAATCAGAATATGCAGAGAAAAAAGCAAAAAGTGAAAAAGATACTAAATCATCTTTATTAAAAGCATTGGGGCCCCTTAATGAACGGCTGAAAAAATATAATACAGGCAGCTATATTTCAAGCAGCACCTTAAAAGCAGTAATAGATTTTGGTGAGCGTGATTTAGATAATTTAGAACTGCCTATTACTGTGAAATATCAAATGAAAAAATATAAGTTTACATATAAATTTGTAACATTGCATGAATTTAGAGCTATGTATGATACGCGTGCAAGTTTTAGGGCTGTGCCATTATTTGGTCTTGAACCAAATGGTGCAAAAGGGGCTAAGCCTTATTTAGCAGGATTTAGAGTAGTGCATCTTGGTAATAATAAAGAGCAGTTCTTTTCAGTCAATACAGACTACAAAATTTTTCCAGAGATTCTGCAATATGTGCAAATAGCAGATGAATTAAACCCTAAACCCAAAAAACAGGAGTCTGAAGATATTCACGATAAGGCAGAAGCAAAAAGTAGTTGGGATAGTTACCAAAGCACTTACAAACACCACACATCTGATACTGTGAAATTGACAGACAGCTACAAAACAAATTACTGGCTTTATGGTTTTCAAAGTGCAGGCAGCTTTACCCTTGATATAATGAATGTAGAGCTGTCTTTACAGTCACATTGGCGGTTTAATAGATGGTTCGGTATATATACAAATGGCAGTATTCTGGTTGGTATTAATGGATTAAAATCATTAAGCAGCAGCGATTATGATGATTACTATGATGATTATGATGATTATTATTATCGTTCATCTGGACAAGACATCAGCACAATAGATACAGGTATAGCACTTGGTTTAGGACTTGACATTTATTTAACAAGCAGCTTTTTGCTTTTTGGCGAAGCAAATGCAGCATATTTTATTGAAGATAATGGAAAAAGCAGTTTTGGTGGAATATTCCGTGGCGGGCTTGCTTTTCAAAACAAAGATATGAAACATACAGGTATGAGATTTAATATCTTCATAGAAGGTATGATTACTGATACTATAAGCGGTTCATCACCATATTTTGGTGCGGGCATATATTTTTAAGAAAGATTTAAATAAAAGATTAGTTAGCATAAAACTGGTCAAAGTTTGGAGTGGTGTTTTCGTTAATTGGAGCAAGTAGTACCCGTTCAATATACGGGTACTTGCTTTTAAGACTTGAATATATGTCTTTTAAATCATCACTGTTTAATATATCCTGCAGCTGTGATTTATAAACAGAAGCAAAAGTATTGTGGCTTAAATCTTCTGCTATAAACCGCTGACACACTTCATTACATGCCTGCAGCACTTTTTCAGCAGCCTGTTTTCTAGCTCTTTCATGTTTGCCTATGCTGCCTTCTTCAGGTGTAACACTTGCAATATCATTATAGTCTTTAATAGCAGTGTTTAAAAGCACCTGCATATCGTTATTAATAGAAACTTCTTGTAGTTTTTTAAACTGTTCCTGTAAAATATTATGGTCATGTTTAAGTTGAGCAAGTCTGTCATTAGTTTCATTTATCTGCTGTTTTAACCGCATAATCTCATCTAAGTGATTATCACCAGTTTCACTGGATTTTTTAACGGAAAATAAAGCAAATACACTAATACATGCAGCAACTAAAGCAAGAAAAATTGATATAAATGTTGCCATATCTGCCTCCCGATTAATAAAACATTTTTACCTGTATTAGTCAAGAAGCAAATATAGTGCCAAAAGTGACAGCTATTTTTTATGAAACCTAAGTTTTGTTATTTTTATAAATATAATATGCCATTTGTTTTAAATATTCTTCATAATATTTAACCAGTTCAGCTATTTATTTATATCTTCAAGGCTGTAATTATTTATTAATTTATCTACATTTAGTATATACTTGTTTGTATTTACAGCACTTTCAATTTTTATATACTCATCTACTTCAAGCTGATTTAATATCTGTCTGATAGAATTTTCAAAATTATTTAAAACCAGCATTATTTTTAATTGACATACTGATATAGTCAGCTCATTTATGCTACTTAATGCATAAGTTCTGAATTTATTAATAATCATTGCCATTAAATAGTGAAATTCATAATTTAAGTCCTGCCCATATATTATGCCTAATATGTTATTATCTTCTGGGGCGGATATTATGCTGTCAGATACCTGTATATAAATCTTGATTATATATAATCTTACTATTTTTATAAAACCAAGTTCAATAAGCAGCTCCAGCTTAACCCTTATTGTTTGCTTTGTTTTCTCATTTAATGACAGCCGTTTTATATCATTTAATGTCATATATTCTTTTTTAGAGAATATCATTTGATTAAGCAGGACGGCAAGTTCTAAATCTTTCGTCAATTCCAGTAAATAATCATGAACGGGGATTTGTATAGAATTGTATAAATCTACACTGTGAAAATGAATTTGTTTTTCTCTTATTTCAGTGCTTACCATAAAGCACCGCCAAAAGAGATAATTTATAAATTGTAGTATTGAACACACAGCCTATTAAATAATAGGTGGTTAAAATTGCCGTTAGAAGCAGGGGAATAGTCTTATTACCGTTAAAAAGAATATATATGCTTCTTACAAATATCTCTGAAATAATAATTTATATTATTCAGATACATTATCTTATGCTTAAAAAAGCGTGCCCATGAGGATTCGAACCTCAGACCCACGGCTTAGAAGGCCGTTGCTCTATCCAGCTGAGCTATGAGCACATATCAGACTGTATTTATAACCAGAAATCAGTTAGTTTGTCAAGCACATATTTTAAAAAAATGTATATTTTTTGTCTTACCTTTCATTTAAGCCTTAATTTATAAAAATTTTCCTTGAGAATATGGCTTCTTTATGATAAAAATAATCTTTAAATAATATAATAAGTGATGAGGAACAATGGAAATCAATAATACCCCAGTATATGCAGGCACAAGTGGTTATAACTATGAAGATTGGAAAGGCACATTTGCTCCAAAGGATACAGATAACTATGACCTGCTTACTCACTACAAAGCATCTAATCTTAATTTTTTAGAATTAACATATACATTTTACCGTATGCCTATAGCTGAGAAGATAGCAGGTATATGCGACAGACTTGGCGGTATCAAGCTTTCTATCAGGCTTAATAAATCATTAATGCGTAAAAAACCAGATAAATTAGAGATAGAATCATTTAAAGAGGGAATAGCTCCAGCCATAGAGCGTGGCACAGCTGTTGCACTTTTAGCAGATTTTCACCATCTTTTTTCAGCCAGCAGGGAAAATTTTGATATTTTACTTGAGTTAAAGGAAAATTTTAAAGATTTACCTTTATTTATAGAGCTGACAAACTCTACATGGCATAAAGAAAAATATTATGATGAATTTAAGGCAAACCAGATAGGTATATGTGTAATAGACGGGCCGTCTTTCCGTGGTTTTGCACCATACAGGCCAGTATGTTCTAATGGTGGAGTATACTTCAGGCTTTATGGTAAAGACCCGTTATGGCTCAGCGGAACTAATAAATTTTTAAATTATGATTATTCTGATAATGAGTTAAAGCGTTTTATGAATGATGCAAGAGATGTATCAGTTATGGCAAAAAATATTTTCTTTTCTTTCTGCAATGTGGAAAATGGGTATGCACCAAAAAATGCAGTTTCCCTTAAAAATATGATAGAGCAGGGTTTATGATAAAAAAAGCTGCAGCAGTAAAAGGCGATTTAGATAATAACAAAGCAAAGGTTGTTTCAAGCGGCAGCGGTGATTTAGCAAATGAAATAGTGCGTATTGCAAAGGAATATAACATAGCTGTAAAGCAGGATAAGGATTTAGCAGAAGTACTTTCTACTCTTGATGTATATGATAATATTCCAGATGATATGTATGAAGCAGTAGCAGAAATATTGCAGGAATTATATAAAATTAATAAAAATCTTCCATAAGTTAAGGATATGTTATGAAAAAATGGATAAAAGTAATAATAGCAGTTGTAATATTTATTGTATTTGCAAGGGCTATATTAGTTCTTTCAGGTATGGAAACTTCCGCAGGCCTTACAGAACCTTCTATTGCTGTTATGGATATAAGCGGGCAGATCTTTGAAAGCAAATCAGCTTTAGAAACTTTAAAAAAATTAAAAAATAATCCACTAGTTGAAGGGATTATTATAAGGGTAGATTCTCCAGGTGGAGCAGTAGCACCAAGTATGGAAATATATGACTATGTGTTAAATCTGGGCAAGCCTGTTTATGCTGCTATGGGTTCTGTTGCAGCTTCAGGTGGTTACTTAATAAGCCTTGGTGCAGATACAATATATGCAGAGCCTTCTACTATTACAGGCAGTATTGGTGTTATTATGAATTTAGTAAACACTCAAGAGCTTATGGATAAGATAGGTGTAAAAAGTGTTGTTTTAAAAAGCGGAGCATATAAAGATGCAGGCAGTCCTGCAAGAGAAATGACTGAGCAGGATAAAAAAGTATTAAATGATGTGCTTATGGATATGTATTATCAGTTTACAGATATAGTTATTCAAAGACGCGGTATGGCAAAAGAAAAAGTTATGGCTTTAGCTGACGGCAGAATATATACAGGCAGAATGGCACAAAAAGCTGGACTTGTAAATCATATCGGCTCTTGGAGAAAGGCAGCAGAAGATATGAAAGACAAGCTGAACAAGCCAGCACTTGCAATATATGAAGTGCCTGTAGAAAAAACAATGCTTGAAAAACTTACAGAAACCAGTTCAAAATCAGAGTTTGGCAAAATACTTTCCACAAAAACAGGTTTTTTTTATCTGGCGGAAATATATTAAATGTTTGCCAAAATAAAATCATCATACCTGAATGGTATATATGGAGTAGGGGTAGATGTAGAGTGTGATGTTTCATCATATGGTCTGCCTTCCTTTTCTATTGTAGGTCTTGGTGATAATGCTATTAAGGAAAGTAAAGAGCGAGTAAAGGCATCTCTTAAAAATTTAGACTACCATTTTTTTAATCATCCAATAACAATAAATCTTGCACCTGCTGATATGAAAAAAGATGGCAGCCATTTTGACCTGCCTGTTTCTGTATCTATCTTAAAAGCAGTTGGCATAATAGATAAAAACCTGAATGAATATTTAATATTAGGTGAGCTTTCTCTTGATGGCAGGCTCCGTGCTGTAACTGGTATATTATCTATGACAGAATATGCAAAAGAAAATGGCATTACAAAAATAATACTTCCAGAAGCAAATGTTATGGAAGCTGCATTAATACCAGATATGGAAGTATACGGCTTTGAAAACTTATCAGATGTAATCGGCTTTTTAAGGGGCGATATTGAGAAAAAGCCTTTTGTAAATAATAATATTTTAGATGAAGCATCATTTTTAGATTATGATATAGATTTTAAAGATGTTAAGGGGCAGTTTGCAGCACGCCGTGCAGCAGAAGTGGCAGCAAGCGGTATGCATAACTTTATAATGACAGGAAGTCCAGGCAGCGGCAAAACAATGATTGCAAGGCGAATGCCATCTATCCTGCCATCTATGACATTAAAGGAAGCATTAGAAACTACAAAAATTCATTCTGTTGCAGGTCTTATAAAAGACAGCGGCAGGCTTATAAATAAAAGACCCTTTGTAAGCCCTCACCATACATCAAGCAATATTGCTATTATTGGCGGCGGAGCAAAAGCCAAGCCTGGTAATGTAAGTATTGCTAACAGTGGTATATTATTTCTTGACGAGATGCTTGAATTTTCAAGAAGTGTTTTAGAAGTTTTAAGGCAGCCTTTAGAGGATAGATTTGTAACTATAGCAAGAGCCGGCAGAACTGTTACATATCCTGCAAAATTTATGCTTGTAGCAGCAATGAACCCATGCCCCTGCGGTTATTTAGGGGATAGTCGTAAAGCCTGTACATGCACTCAGAATGCAATAGACAAATACCGTGCAAAGCTTTCAGGTCCTATGCTTGACAGAATTGATTTAATATCCCATGTGGAAGCAGTAGATTATAAAGACTTAATGGACTTAAAAGAAGGCGAATCATCTTCAGATATCCGCCAGCGTGTAATAAATGCTCATAAAATACAGGCTGAGCGTTTTAAAGATGATGGTATACTTTATAATTCTGAAATGAATGAAAGCATGGTAAGACAATACTGCCATTTAGATGATGCTGCTTTAAAAATTATGGAACAGATTATGTCAAAGCATAATATTTCAGCCCGTTCCTATTCAAAAATATTAAAAACATCAAGAACAATAGCAGATATAAACAACTGTTCTAAAATAGAAAGGTCTCATATTTTAGAAGCATTTCAAATGAAACTGCCTGATAATAATATATAAATACATTTTAATCTGCTTTATTAAAAAATATTTATTGCCTAAAGCAGATACATATGATAAAGTATGATATCAATAGTTTTAGTATGTTTGCATATTTTTCCTCATTTTTAAAAGATAGTTTTATTTTTATATCATATCAGGGAGGTATATGTATGATAGATATTTTCAAACCTGCTCCTCACATTGGGAGAGTGCCTGAAGAACAGGTAGATCCCCTTTATAAGCGTCTGCGTGTTCAAATTTTTATTGGTATATTTATAGGCTATGCGGCCTACTATTTTGTCCGTAAAAATTTTGGTCTTGCAATGCCTTATCTTATTGAAGAGTATGGATATTCAAAAGGTGAGCTTGGTATTGCATTATCAGGCGTTTCTATTGCCTATGGTTTTTCAAAATTCATTATGGGTTCATTTTCTGATAGAGCGAATCCACGGGTATTTTTACCAGTTGGTTTAATTCTAGCGGCTTCTATGATGCTCATTATGGGTAGATTTGAATGGGCGACTTCTTCTGTTACAATAATGTTTGTACTTCTTTTTCTTTGTGGATGGTTTCAAGGTATGGGCTGGCCTCCATGCGGCAGAACTATGGTTCACTGGTGGTCGCATAAAGAGCGTGGGACTATAGTTTCCTTATGGAATGTTGCCCATAATGTTGGGGGGGGGCTTCCACCAATATTCTTTTTATGGGGTATGGCTTGGTTTAATGACTGGCGTGCTGCATTTTATATGCCTTCTCTTGCGGCTATTACTGTTGCTATATTAGCTTTCTTTTTAATGAGAGATACTCCTCAGTCATGTGGTCTTCCACCTATTGAAGAATATAAAAATGATTATCCACCTGATTATAATAAAGAAACATCAGAGCAGGAATTAACTGCAAAAGAAATATTTATGCAGTATGTATTCCCTAATAAATTATTATGGTATATAGCAATTGCCAATGTATTTGTATATCTCATTCGATATGGTATATTAGACTGGTCTCCTACATATTTAAGAGAAGTAAAAGGCTTTGAAATGCAGATGAGTTCAATAGGTTATTTCTTATATGAATATGCAGGTATTCCTGGCACACTGCTTTGCGGCTGGATGAGTGACAAAGTGTTTAAAGGTTCAAGAAGTATTACGGGTCTTTTCTTTATGGTACTTGTTACAATAGCAGTTGCAGTATTCTGGTTAAACCCTGCAGGCAACCCTACAGTAGATATGGCATGTATGATTATTATTGGTTTCTTAATCTACGGTCCTGTTATGCTGATAGGCTTATATGCATTAGAGCTTGCTCCTAAAAAAGCAGCAGGAACAGCAGCAGGCTTTACAGGGCTTTTTGGTTATCTTGGCGGTTCAGTTGCAGCTAGTGCAGTAGTTGGTTACACTGTAGACTTTTTTGGCTGGAATGGCGGTTTTGTTGTTATGATTGGCGGATGTATTTTAGCAATCATTCTTCTTTTTATGACAAAACTCAGTGAAAACAAACAAAAAGCAATAAATGCAAAAATAGGTTAATAACTATACTAAAAGTTAGCAGCATATTACATTTTATAAATCTTAGAAGCAGGAATATTCTTCCTGCTTCTTTTTTCATATAACTATTTAGTAGTATTTTATAAGCTGTATATAATAATGCACTGCTTAATACAGCTGATGTATAAAGCATGTTAGTAATAATAAATTATCTTTTCTATTTCAGTGTGTATGTTAGAATATGTCTTTAACTCAGCAGCCTGAAGTAATATGTAATCTTTCTTGATACTTTTCTGTTTCACTTTTTATATAGCTGTAAAACAGTATAGAATATAATAAAATAAAATAAAATAAAAACTGTTTGCATATTCTCATTATGACTGCATATAAGAAAATGCTTGAATAATAATTAATTTTTGTATAGATTAAAAAATAAATCATTAAGTATTTAATAAATTTGTAGATTTAAAGTATAACTGTATATTGGAGAAAGCATTGAGATTTGTAAGACGGAGTGTAGTTGAGTATATTAAAAAATTAGGTAATATTGATAAATCTGTTATCATATCAGGTATGCGTGGTGTAGGCAAGCTTTCTGCTGTCCGCTCATATTATGAAAATATTCCATGTGTCCATTTAAGCAATATTAAGGAAATTCTTTTTGCCAGTAACTCAGGCAGCGAATTTTTTTCAGTTCATAAAGCTCCAGTTATAATCAATGATATACAGTATGCATTAAATCTTTTCCAGCATATTTCAAATACAGATAATAAGAAAATTTTCTTAATTGCAAATCAGCAGTTAAACTGCACAAATGAATATAAAGAATTTATGTATGGCAGATGTATATATTTAGAGCTTATGGGGCTTTCAATCTATGAAATGGCAAATATGGGGCATATGCAGAAACCATTTGTGCCTTCAAAGCGTCCTCCATGTATTATCAGTAAAAAAAGTGTTCATCACACATTTAAGCTTATATGGCGTGGATTTTTTCCAGATTATGAAGAAACAGACAATTTTAATGAATGGGATAGTTTTTACAGCCATAAAATAGAAGAAATACTGCAAAAAGATATAAATGATAAAATCAGCATAATTAATAAAACTGCCTTTTTAAATTTTCTAACTTTAGTGGCAGCCTATACAGGAAAGGAATTAAATATTACTGAAATTGCAGAAAAGGTAAATGCTGCACCAAATACTGTAAAAAGCTGGGTGCATATATTAGAGCAGGCAGGTATTATCTATTTATTAATGCCTTATTATGCAGAAAACACTAAGCGGTATATAAAAGCACTAAAAATATATATGACAGATACAGGACTTGCAGCATGGCTTTTATCAATAAACAGTGCAGATGAGCTTGAAAAAAGTGAGCTAAGCAGCAGTTTTTTTGAAACTTTTGTTATTATGGAGCTTTTAAAAAGCTACAGGCATAACGGAAGAAAAGCTTTGTTTTATCATTACAGAGATAATTCACAAGTAACTATTGATTTATTAATAGAAGATGAAGAATGTTTTTATCCAGTAAAAATAAAAAATACCACAGAGCCTAAAAGTGAATATGTATCATCATTTAAAAAAGCAGTGCTTCATAAGAAATTAGGATATGGGTCGTTAATCTGTTTAACAGATATGTATAAAGAATTAAATAACGAAGTAACATCATTATCAATATGGGAGATATAGTGGTATATGAAAAAGTATTTATCAGCATTATCTATTTTATTTGTTTTATATGGCTGCACTGCAGCAAAAAGCAGCACTATCAGGTATGAAGAAAGCAGGACTGTAGAAAAAGTGCAGAAAGAGCCTGAAAAAGCTAAAAAACCCTATGTAAAAAAAGTAAAAAAGCATGAAAGCATAATATATAAGGGAGAGAATGAAAAGGCAGAAATATCATACAACCTGTCTAATAATATTCTAACATACAGGCTGGGAGCAGGAAACAGGCGTATGCTTATAAGGGCAGGCGGGATAGCAGGTCTTATATACATAAATGATAAAACATATTATACAAATTTCAGTGCAGGCAAAATAAACGCAAAAGGCTGTATATATGATTCATCTACAAAAAATATTGTAGTAAACCCTAATGCAGCCTGCGAAATCAATTTAGAAATAATAGTAGATAATATGCCTGCAGTGGAAAAAATAGAAACTATGGGTTATAAGTCAGATTTAGGTGAGTTTACTCTATTTAAACAGCAGATTAATTAGTTATAAAAAATTAGAATTATATAGATATTTAATTTATGCAGTATATATAGTTACTGTCTGCTGTTTAGTTCTTATATCAAATTTTATTCTATCAAATTTAATAAAAAAGGGAAAATTTGTTCTTACCTTTCCAAAAGTGTTTAAACCATCAAAAACATTAAATGCTGCCAGTATTCAACAGTTTCTTTCATCTTTTGTGAAAGCTGGAACTGCGTCAATTAGAATAAGTATGGCTAATAAATTTTTTTCATATAATACCTCTTACTATTCTATTCCAACTAATTTAGTGCATTTTTTACTGCTGTAAGCATTATCTCTCAAGCTTTTAAGATAATCAAGAGTAATATCCTGTATTGCTTTTTTATTTTCAGCAGTATAGGCATAATATGTACATGATACTTTTTTATCTTCTATACCTGTAATATTTTTATAAGAATATAAGTAAAATTTATCATTATCCAATATGTAAGTGTAAAAATTATTGCCATAAGCTGCTCTTTCGTCGCCGTATATTAAATCAAACATAAGAATATTATTCTGCGAGCTGCACTTTTGTAGAATGCCACCGTTATCAAGATATGTGTAATCTTTTAATACTGCATACTGTCCCATATCTTCCCAGAATGTAATAACAGTATCTTTCCACCGGCTGTTAACACCATCATACCCATAAGCATAATTATGATATGATAAAAATACATAAAAGATTTTATTATTAATAATAAATGTTCCTGCATTTTTAATATCAGCATGTTTATCTGACTTTTTAATAAATAATGCTGTGTTTTTTTCAAGGTTATCTTTATTTACTTTATGGTTTAAAGCAAGGTTAATGCTGTATGGCTTTATGTATTTATCCATACTGTCTACAAATAAAGAAACTCCATCATAATAAGAATCTGTAAGCTCTAAAAGCGCAGAATTTTTAAACCTTGCCTGTATATATAATGGTTTTGCATATTCAGACTGGTTATTAATGGGATCATTTACAAGAGAAGCATATATAATGTTGTTTTTTACATAGGCAGCTTTGGGGTATAATAATAAAGATGTTCTTGTATCAGCATTTGTATAAAATGTTTCAACAAAATTATAATCTGAAGAAAAATTATAATAGTGGTATCCTGTATATCCGCCAAAGAAAAGGCTGTAATATGATATAAAAAGAGGATTGCCTGCCTTGTCAAAATCTATGCTGTACCATACACCTTTTAATGAATTTCCATTTTTATCTTTAACTTCAGAAAGATTAATTTTTTTATTTAAGCTGTATCTTTCTTCTACTGCTTTTGTAAGTTCATATGCTGCTTTTTTATATGTATTGTAGTAATCATAATTAACAGTTTTTATTTTAAAGTCATTCTGCATATATTCTTTATACTTTTCTATATACATATTAGTATATTCAAGAATAATTTTCTGTTCTTCCGGCATATAGTTAATGTTAAATAAAATATAGCTTATTAAAATACGACACCTTAAAGCAATATAAAAGCAGTTTTCATCAAAGGAAGCAAAGTGAGAAATATCATCATTATATTCATTAATGCTCATCATAGATAAATCTAAAAAAAGCTTATAAAGAGGTATTTCTACACCTTTTATTTTATCATTTTTGATGCTGTCTTCAAGATCTGCCTGTAAGTGATTATAGCGGAATATAATATTATTTTTTTGGTTTTTGGTAATATTAGGATATTTTTTGTTAAGTGCTAAAGCATCAGAAAGCTGTTTT